>CAMBEV010000005.1 GCA_945865595.1 Nannocystis exedens
CTTGCGCGCCTCGCCGCTCGGCGTTGTGCAGGCGTTCGAAGCCCTTCGTTCCCGCACGGCGACCGCGTGAGACAAACCTGTCATCCCGAACGAAGTGAGGGATCTGCCTGTGTCTCGCACGGTCGCATCACAGAAGTGACCTACCGTACACCACTGCCGCATGTGCCCGTATTCTCGGGAGATCCTTCGGCTTCGCCTCAGGATGACAACGTAGGATGGTGCTCCGGCCGTGCCGGTCAATTCTTTAGGCAGTTCTCGACAACCACTGTGTGCTATGGTCGCGCGCCTCGCCGGGGAGTAGCTCAGTCTGGTAGAGCGCCAGGTTTGGGACCTGGATGTCGTCGGTTCGAATCCGGCCTCCCCGACCGCGCTGAAGCACGTTAAGGTGTGGCGCCATGCCGCCCTATACGCCTCGCCCCATCGACGAAGTTGCACGTGAACTTGGGTTCTCACCCGCGCACGTAGAGCCGTACGGTCGCGGCAAGGCCAAAATAGATCTCGCTGCGTTACGAAATCCGTCGCGCGGAGAAGGTCGCCTCATTTTGGTGTCGGCGATCAATCCGACGCCGGCGGGTGAGGGCAAGACAACCACGTCGATTTCGCTCGCCATGGGCATGCGGCGGCTCGGCAAGAACGTTGTGCTCGCGCTGCGGGAGCCTTCACTAGGACCCGTCTTCGGCGTTAAGGGTGGTGGTACCGGCGGCGGCAAGGCTTCGCTGGTGCCGACCGACGATATCAATTTGCACTTCACGGGCGACATTCACGCCATCACGACCGCGCACAACTTGCTGAGCACACTCATCGACAACGCCTGTTACTTCCGCGACCGCTTCTCTGGTAGCGACGGCGACAAGGGCGAGCTCGATCCGCGGCAGATCACGTGGGGGCGTGCGCTTGACATGAACGATCGCTTCTTGCGGCGCTGCACGATCGGCCTTGGGGGCAAGGCCAACGGCGTTCCTCGCGAAGAGCGATTCGACATCACCGCTGCAAGTGAGGTCATGGCGATTCTCTCGTTGGCGAAAGGTTACGAAGACCTTGAGGCGCGGCTTGGTCGTATTGTGATCGGCACTAGTTACGAAGGAAGGGCGATCACAGCAAGTGACATTGGTGCTGCGGGTGCGATGACCGCGCTGCTGCGTGATGCGCTCAAACCGAACCTCGTGCAAACTGCCGAGGGCGGCCCCGCGATTGTGCATGCGGGACCCTTCGGCAACATCGCGCACGGTTGCAACAGCGTGCTCGCGACGGAACTTGCCATGAACGTGGGCGACTACGCCGTGACCGAGGCGGGGTTCGGTTTCGACCTCGGGGGCGAGAAGTTCCTGAACATCAAGTGTCGTCAGGCGGGCATTTGGCCACGCGCGCTCGTACTCGTAGCCACGTTGCGCGCACTCAAGATGCATGGCGGCGTGCCGGTGAAAGAGGCAGGGCTTCCCAACGCAGCAGCCCTCGAACTGGGTATCTCGCACCTCGAAAAGCACCTCGAAAACGCACGTTTCTACGGTTTTCCAGCGGTCGTCGCGATCAATGTGTTCCCGCAAGATACGGCCGACGAAATCGCTATCGTCGAGCGAGCGGCGGCCAAGTTCGGCGTGCCTGTCGCCAGGAGCGAAGGGTTTGCCAAGGGCGGAGAGGGCGCTCTCGATCTGGCTCGCATCGTGACCGGTGTCGTTGATGGGACGGATGCGGCGCCGCCGTTACCTCACTACGTCTACGACCTTGCGGATGCGCCCGAGGTCAAGATTCGTAACATTGCAAAGACGATTTACGGTGCGCGCGATGTGGCGTTTGGGGGAACGGCTGCCAAAGACCTCAAGCGCATCGCCGACCTCGGCTACGCGTCGTTACCCATTTGCATGGCCAAGACGCAGCTCTCGCTTTCCGACGATCCGGCACGCTTCGGTCGGCCCACCGACTTCGTGGTGAACGTGCGCGAGGTGCGACTCTCGGCGGGCGCAGGGTTCATCGTGCCGCTGACGGGTGACATGATGACCATGCCGGGCTTGCCGAGGGTGCCTGCTGCACGCGCAGTCAGACTGCTCGAAGACGGCACCATTAAAGGTCTGATGCAGAACGACTGACGCCTTCGATCCGCAGGACACCGAGGCCGCTCGTTTCTGTCGCTGCGGGGGTTTGGTAAATGAGCTTGCCCATTGGGCGGAGCCTTTTCAGCCGGGTCATCCAGCTTGCGACATAGACGGTGTCCCGTGTTTCCTGGGCCCTGCGGATGGCGCTAAGTGTCTTGGGATCGTCGAGCTGATGGCGTTCGAATGCGGTTCGATCGAGGTGCGACAGCAGTTCGACGGTTGACTCGTCACAGAAGATGAGCGGCACGGGCGTGTCCTTGAACTTGCTGTCGAGGAACCCCGCGGCGGCATTTGGGATGGGGTGGCCGTATTCGACGGCGCCGCCCCATTCGTGCATCCAGTCTTCCGCGATGGGTGCTTGGACGCTCGCGCAGGCGATCGCGAAAGCTGCGAATACGACGCCGCCCAGCTCTCGCACCGGGCGCTCTCTCGTCAGCTTCTGCACGAGAAGGTTCACCCAGTGGACCACCGCTTCGATGCCCTGCGCGACGAGCGTTGCGTAAAAGGGCACAACCACGAAAAAGTGCCGGTCGAGGCCGAGTGAGCTGCGGGTGATCCAGCTCAGCGCAATGAACCCGAGGCATCCGAGCGACGCGGCGAAGAACCACGCACCATGCGCTCGCCAAGTCCGCACCAGCCCAAAGGGGGCCAGGAGCACGAGTGGCCCCATGAGTCTCCACGGTACGTCGAGCGTATAGTGTCCAACGTCGGTGACGAATTGGGCTGCGCTTACGGTAAAAGATCTTGACGTTCCGGCCGCGTCATTCGCAAAAGCCCGCGTTTGATTGAGAAACGCGAACCAGCGGCCGTCGCTCGGCCACCGGAGAATGGCCCAGAACACGATGGCGGACACGGCCATGAGCACGACAAACCACGGCCTCGTCGACCGCGCTGCGCGCGCCCTCGGCGCAGGCTTCAACCATTCGACCGCAAGCCAGCTCGCTGTCATCACGATCACTGCCCAAGCCTCGTAGCGAACGAGTGACGCGGCGCCCAACGCAAGGCCGGCAAGAGCGTAACGACCTCTGTCCATGGACCATACGAAGCCGAGGATGAGCAGTGCAAAGAGTGGCTCCGGCTGCCCGGTTGTGCCCATCTGCTGCACGATTGGGCTGGCTGCGGTGAGCCCGCAAGCGACGACAAGCGCACGCACGGGAACTGCCTTTTCGCGACCGAGCACGGCGAACAAGACGAGCGGCAATGCGGCGGTTGCCGCGACATTCGCGTACCGCATCGTGTCGAGCGTTGCGCCAAAGGTGATCGCTGCGGCCTGCAAATAGTGAAACAGCGGCAGCCATACCCAATGAATCGAGAACAGGGCGGGGGTCGCGGCCAACTGCCGCGAGATCGCATGATGGCCGTACGAGTCGGTATCCGGGTCGGGACCCATCTGCACGTACTCAAGCCGCAAGACGGCAAGCAACGCAACGAGTCCGAAGAGCAGCCAAAGGGCGACTCGTTTATCGCGCTCGTCGTGCCGCATCGACGCACTCTATACTCGGCCTCTGATGAACGCGAAACTGCTCTGGTGCTGCGGTTGAGCCTGTTCGCGTTTGGCACGGACCGGCCGCACGTGATTCTTGCGGGCGTGTTGGGCTTTCTGGCTGCTGCATTTGTCGCACTTCTCACGCTTTGGGTGCGACGCCGCTACGTTCGATCGCGTCTGCTCCGGCGCTTTCGTCGAGCGCGCGTGGCGGAGGACAAAGCCGTTCAGTTTCTTGACGAGAGCGGTTATCGCGTTATCGCGCAGCAGGTGCCCATCCGGTATTCGTTGTGGGTAGACGGTCGCGAAACCGAGGTCGATCTGAAACTTGACTATGTGGTTGAACGCAACGGTCAGCGGTACGTTGCCGAAGTGAAGAGCGGCGAGGTGGCGCCGTCGCTCGCGCATGCGCCCACACGTCGTCAGCTGATCGAGTACGGCCTAGCGACGCAAACGACGGACGTGCTGTTGGTCGATCCGGATCGGCGATCAATCGCCGTGGTCAGTATCCCAAGGGGCGCGCGACCATCGACCGTGGGAGGGCATGTTGCTATCGCGATCGTTTATTTCCTTCTCGGCGCGCTGTGCTCTGCGTCGGTGGCGATTTGGCGGTACTACGGATGAAGGGTGCAGCACATGGCGCTTGACGCTGACGCGCTTCAGTCGATCGTCGATGCGATTGCGAAAAAGGGACACACGGTCTCACTTGACGACATCGGCGACGCTCTCGGTGACGGCCCGATTCTTGTGACAGACGTTGAGCGACTGCTTTTCGCGCTCGACCTGCGCGGCATACAAGTCAATGACGTTGACGAACAGCGATCCGTGCCCGAATGTCTCGCCGCGGTGTTAGCGACTGCCCGGCAGCTTCGCGGTGCGAACGCGCGCGTGCCCACCGTGCACGAGATTGCCGAGCATGGTGGACTGCCCGAGCGTGCGGTTCGGATGGCGCTCTTGTTCGCGAAGGTGATGAGTCGGTCGTAGCGCGGCGGCTACCAAGGTCGTCCGTACGCGGCGACCGCTGCGGCGTGGGGGTCACGTACGAGCATGTCGCCCGTCCACGAGAAAGACAGTTTCCACGACGGCGAAACCTGCACCTCCGGCTTGAAGTCGAATAGATTTTCGCTCTTTCGCCTCGGCGCGACGCGCACCGTAAACAGGCGAGCCAAGCCTTGCGTGTTCTTGTGCGGAAGCGCCGCCTCGTGAAGCGACAAGGCGAACCACGATGCATCGCTGATCGGATGCGCGCTCAGGCGCTCGCTCGACGCGGCCGCAGGCGGTACGGTCTCTGACGCGTCTGCACGGCCGAGCCACGCAGTGCCGCACAAGACCACAGCTGCTATCAATGGGATTCGTTTCATGGAGCGCCTCATCCGTTCGGTCCCCGCGTGCGAATAAAAGGGGGCAGCATGGTGAACGGCACGGTTGGGCGTGCTTGAGAAAAAAACCGCAACCGAGACGTAACGCGGTACGTACGGTTGCCGGCGCCAAGGTAGAGGCAAGCATGCACTTTGAGCGAACGACCCTAGAACAACTCAAGCGTGCCGGCGCGCCCGTCGATGCATGGGGGGAGCTCGTCATTGGGAGCCGCGCGGATGCTGAGGTCGCGGCGATCGCGCTATCGGCTATCGGTGGAACGACCATTGGCGCTGCTGAGCTGGGTGCGCTTGCGGCGTTGCATCAAATTCAGCATTGGTTGTTACGAAATGCAGCGGACGGCCTCTCGCTCCCGCAGGACGTTGCCCCCGAAGTCCGCGGGCTCGTCTGCGGCTCGCATGAAGAAAGTGACGACCGCCGAGTCGCTGAGGAGGCGTTGCTCCTCGTGGCGCTCGCCGAGAATCCGCAGGCGTCGGCGCTCGCAAACGTGTTGCCAGACGTGTCGTCCCTTCGTCAGCTCATTGGTCATCCTGAATGTAGCGAAGGATCCCCGGGGTCCGATCCGTTGCCGTCGTTGCGGTTGCCAGAGGACGTTCTGCGGATCGCGTTCGTCCACCGTGAGGCAGGGCCATCGCTCGAAGGTCAAATTGATCATTTGCTGCAACAATTCGCCAGCACCCTGGCGCTCTCGCCCGATTACAAGACGTGGCTCGACCTGCGCTTTCGTTTGAGCGAAGAGAGCCGGTGGCACGCCCGCCATGACGCGCACGGGCCTGGGGCATCTGCCGCACTGCGCTTCGAAGGAGACGCAGCCCACCCGGTGGCCGCTCAAGACGAACGTCGCTTTTCGGCCGACCGGTCGTGGATGCCGCGCGTCGTCCTGCTCGCGAAGTCCGTTTACGTTTGGCTCGCGCAACTGAGCGCAGAGTGCGGCCGCACGCTCACGACGCTCTCGGACATTCCCGACGAAGTGCTCGATAGCATAACGTCAAGAGGGTTTACGGCCCTTTGGTTGATTGGCATCTGGCGAAGGTCGCCGGCGTCGGCCACCATTAAAAAGAGGCAAGGCACCTCGGACGCGATCGCGTCGGCGTACTCGATCGATAGCTACGAAATAGACGACAGGCTCGGTGGACAGGCTGCCTACGAAAATCTGCGGGAGCGCTTGCATGCGCGTGGCATCAGGCTCGCGGCCGATCTGGTGCCCAACCACATGGGCGTCGACAGCGAGTGGGTACGAAAGCACCCTGACTACTTCGTGCAGACCGCGACGTGTCCCTACGAAGCGTATCGATTCTCGGTGGACGTTTCGAGTGACCCTGACGTCGGCACCTTCCTCGAAGACGGGTACTGGAATCGCTCGGACGCGGCTGTGGTGTTCAAGCGCGTTGACCGTCACAGTGGTCAAGAAAGTTTCATTTACCATGGCAACGACGGCACGAGCATGCCGTGGAACGACACGGCCCAGCTCGATTACACAAACCCATCAGTTCGCGCGGCGATGCTCGATCTCATCGTGCACGTGGCCAAGATGTTTCCGATCTTGCGCTTCGATGCGGCAATGACGCTCGCCAAGCAGCACTACCAGCGCCTGTGGTTTCCACAGCACGGAGGCGGCGAGGCGATCGCCTCGCGCGGACGGTTCGCGATGTCGCAAGCGGAGTTCGATCGCGCGATGCCTCGAGAGTTTTGGAGCGAGGTCGTGGAGGCGGTCGCAACCAGAGCCCCTGACACGCTTCTACTTGCTGAAGCCTTCTGGATGATGGAGGGCTACTTCGTCCGGTCGCTTGGGATGCACCGCGTTTACAACTCGGCGTTCATGAACATGTTCAAGGCCGAAGAGAACGCCAAGTACCACGAGCTCATTCGTAACGTCGTCGAGTACGATCCGGAAATCCTCGGCAGGTTCGTCAACTTTATGAACAACCCAGACGAAGAGCCCGCGGCGGTTCAGTTTGGGACAACCGACAAGTACTTTGCGGTCTGCACGCTGCTGGCCACGCTGCCGGGTACGCCGATGTTTGGCCACGGTCAGTTCGAGGGCCTGCGCGAGAAGTACGGCATGGAGTTCTACCGGCCCATGCAGGACGAAACGGTAGACCGGCCGCTGCTCGCGGCGCACGAGGCGAAGATCGTGCCTCTGCTGCGACGTCGATTCGTGTTTGCGCAAGCGCGCTCGTTTCGGCTGTTTCCGCTACAGACCGACCACGGGCAGAATCCCAACGTGTTTGCTTATTGTAACGCACATGGTGACGAAGTGGCGCTCGTGCTGGTGCATAACCGTTACGAAGCGGCACGTGGGCGGTTGAGCCAGTCAGTTCCGTTCCGCGGTGACGACGGATCGCTCGTCGAAGAGTCGCTCGTCGACGTGCTCTTTCGGGGGAGCGAACGCGTGACCTTGGTGCACGCCACAACGGGGCATGAATGGCCACTTGAACGCGAAACTGTGCAGCGCGAAGGGCTATTTGTGGAGCTTGGCCCTTACGCCCACGATGTGTGGTGGGTGATGCGGGTCTCTGCTCAGCCGGGCGCAGGCGATCAGCGCGCCGATGCGGATGCCACGATCGCATCGAATCGCGAGAGTGCCTTTTCGAGCGTCGCCATTGAGGGGCCGAACGAGAAGCGTACGTAGTCTTTGAAGCGCGATGGGCGGCCTTGGCGGCGCTTGCCGGGGTTCACGTCGAAGAACTCGCCGGGCACAACGATGACTTTCTCTTCGAGTGCGCCGCGGAAGAAGCTCATGCCGTCATTGATGCCGGGCGGCAACGCGCCGACGTCGCCCCAAATGTAGAAGGTGCCTTCGGGCGCCCGGTCGACACGTACGCCGATGCGTTCAAGTTCCGACAACAGGTAGTCGCGCTTCTGACGAAACACCGTTTGGATCGCGCGTGTTTCGGCGATCACATGCTCGTCCGAGAGTAGCGGTATGGCGGCGCGCTGCAGCGGCTTGGAGCCGCCACCGTCAAGGAACGAGCCCGCGCTCCCAAGAGCCTCCATGATTTTCTTGGGGCCCACGGTCCACGTGACGCGCCAGCCCGGGTAGCGCCAGTTTTTGGTGAAGCCGTCGAAGATGAGAACAGGATCGCGCTCGACGTCCTCGACGTAGCGAGCCGCGGTCGCAATGGGTACGGCGCCAGGGCGCGATCGATAGATGTAGTGTGAATAGAACTCGTCAAGGAGCAACGTGCAGTCGAGGTCGCGTGCGATTTGCACCCACCGCGCCATCTCGTCACCGTCAACTAACTTGCCTGTCGGATTGCAAGGATTGCTCAGCAACAGAGCGCCCAGCCCGCGACCAAGGATTTCTTTGCGCAGGTCGTCGGCGGTGAACGAGTATCCGCGCTCAGGCTCGAGCAAGATGGGAATCGAAGTGAACGCCTTGAAGATGTCGAGCAGCTCTTCGTAGGCGGTGTAGTCGGGCAGAAAGTGGCCCAGGTTCACCTGGCCGAGGCTTGCCGCAGCGCGGGTGAGGGCCGCACGACCGCCGCCGGATACGCAGACGTTCTCGGCCGAGTATTGAGAGGGCATGCCGCGCCGAAACTGGCGGTTGTAGTGAGACGCGATGGCTTCACGAAGTTCGCGAATGCCGGCGACCGGGGCGTACTCTTGATCGTCGGGATGCACTGCGACGGTGTGCACCCGGGGTGGTGCACCCGGTAGCTCGCCGGTCTCGGGCTGCCCTTGGCCCAGGTTGCACCAGTGGGGGTCCGTTGGAGAGAAACCACGATTCGTAGCTTCGCTGGTTACATAAATGACGCCGGTCTTGGGGACCACGCGAAACGTGCTAGTCGAGAGCTCGTCGGCCATCGCATGGAAGGAGTATCATGAAGGCGTCAGAAACAGTCGACGTGCTCGTCGTCGGCGCCGGAATCGTGGGCCTCGCCGCCGCACGCGCGTTGTCGCAAAAAGCGCCGCACCTCAAGATCGCCCTTTACGAAAAGGAGGCCGAGGTTGCCACGCACCAGACGGGCCACAACAGTGGCGTGATCCACGCGGGCCTCTATTACAAGCCAGAGTCGTTCAAGGCGCAGCTTTGCGCGAGGGGCCGGGCGCTCTTGGTGGCCTACTGCGAGGAGCAAGCGATCCCGTTTGAGATCTGCGGCAAGCTCGTGCTCGCTATCGACGCGAGCGAGCTCGGCAGGCTCGACGCACTCTACGAACGCGGCGTTGCCAACGGCCTCACGGGCATGCTGCGTCTCCCGGCCGATGCGATCGCCGACTACGAGCCGCAAGCCAAGGGCGTCGCCGCGCTGCACGTTCCCGAGACGGGCATCGTCGACTACGGCGTCGTGGCGCGGCACTACGCGCGCGATCTCGCCTCGAGCGGCGTGACCATCGCTCGAGGCGAGCGAGTCATCGCGATCGGCGCCAAGAAAAACGGTCGTCGCCGGGTCGAAGCGACCACCCGTGTCGCCGAAGCAAAGTACGTCGTGACTTGTGGAGGCCTCGAGAGCGATCGCATCGCAAAGCTCGCCGGCATTCAGACTAACGTGACGATCGTTCCTTTTCGAGGCGAGTACTACGAGCTCATCGAGGCGCGCAGGGGATTGGTCAAGAACCTGATTTATCCAGTTCCTGATCCATCGTTCCCGTTTCTCGGTGTGCACTTTACGCGCATGATCTCGGGTGGCATCGAGGCAGGCCCGAACGCGGTCCTCGCCCTCGCGCGTGAGGGGTATCGATGGCGCGACGTGTCCCTTCCTGACTCCTTGGAGACCCTTGCTTTTCCTGGGTTCTGGCGACTCGCAGCCAAGTACTTCAAGACAGGTGCCTACGAGGTGTGGCGCTCGCTCTCGAAGACCGCTTTTACGCGGTCGCTGCAGCGCCTTGTGCCAAATGTAACATATGACGATCTTATTCGAGCTGGTTCGGGCGTCCGCGCGCAAGCGATGCTTCCCGATGGTTCGTTGGTCGATGACTTCGCGTTCGAAGAAGCCGACGGTGTGCTCGCGGTGCTCAACGCGCCATCACCGGCCGCAACCGCCTCGCTCGCGATCGGCGAGGTGATTGCCGAGAGGGTGCTCGACTCGATCAAAACAACTTAAACAGCACCTGAAACGCGCCGAGGCACATCTCGTCGAGCGTCGTTTCGCCGAGCTTCACGGTTTGCGGAGCGGTGAGCCCCTGTTGCTTGAGCGCGTCGACCACAAATCTGTTGGCGACCGAGTTGTCGTACGTGCAGCGCAGCTTGACCTTGTCGCCGGCGTTGAGCGTTGGGAGCTTGTCGATGTCGCCGTCGTAGGTGTAGCCGCGCTGCCAGTTGAAGTTCCAGGCTGGCTCTTGAAGCAGGCACTGGCTTGTGCCGTCTTTGCGCTCGATCCAAATCTTCTCGTCGACGCCCACGTAGTGCATGTGCGCGCCAATCGTTGCGAGATGGAGCGTCGGCATCGCGACGCCACGGAGTTGCTCAGGAACGGTAAAGACCATTGTCTCAGTGTGCTTTGTCGAGCCCGCAGGGATCTCGAACGAAACGCCCGTCGCCGGGTCATCGGGACCTGACAGCAGGCCGGTGCCGTCGGTAACTTCCTTGACGAAGTTCCCCTGAAGGAAGGCGTATCCGAAGTACGTCGGCAGGCCGCCGCCCGCCATGTACCGCAGCTGCACCCTGGTCGTATCGGGCGCCATCACGCCCTCGTGCGGGTGATAGTGAACTTGCATGACGAAGAGCGTGTTCGGCTCGATAGGTGTTCCCGCATTTGCAGGGAACTCCTGCGGGCGAGCGCCCGGGGCCCACGCGCCAAGAAGCGCGTTCGTGTTGATGCCGGGGCCGCCGAAGCAATCGTAGGACTCGCCCACCTTCGCCTTCTTGAGGCTCTCGCGCTTCGGGTCTGTGAAAAGTAACGCGTGGTGAACGATTTTCGGATTGCCCGGGACAAAGTAACTGCCGTTGAGAAATTGCCGCTCGGTGATCTGCGGGTCGAGCACGAAGCAGCGAAACTGGTCTTTCGTCCCGATCGGTGTGTAGCTCGACGTCGGCACGAGCTCGATGCTGGGAGTTGCGAGTTCAATCTTGGTCGGCACCTTGGGGGGAGGAAGGTCGGCTGGGTTGCCTTCGATCATGCCGCCATCGACCCACGCTTTGATCGTGGCGATCTGCGCGTCGCTGAGGCGTTCGTCGTCCTTCCACGGTAGGGGAGGCGTGCACTCAGCGGTTTCGCGTGCACCCCACGGGGGCATGCGTTTGGCGCCGGTCTCTTCGACGATGGCGCCTGCCATGTTGCGCGCATGCGCAAACGTGCTGAGCGCGAACGGCGCGATGCCGCCTTCGGTGTGGCACGTCTGGCAGCGCGTCTGGATGATCGGCGCGACATCCTTGTTGTAGGTAACGGCAAGGGCGGCGTCTGCGACCACGGCCGCATCGCTACCGGCGTCGGGCGTCGCCACCTGTGCTGCCGAGCAACCCCATAATGCAACTATAGATGCTACGAATAAACGTATGCGCATGCCACGCTCCACCTGTCCTCGAGTGTATCGAGTGACGGCCCGTCGGCACGCAAAGCTGCGTCTCAAATGCGAGTAGGTGCTTAGAACAGCCTTATCGCGCCCAACTTTTCGCCCTGGCTGAGCCACGTGCGGATGCGTTCTTCGTGACTGCGCGAATCAACGAGGGCCTTCGGAATCGTGCCGTCGGCGACCATGCGTTCGAGTTCGGGCTGGCTCGACTCGCCCACGCGCTCGACGAGGGCCTGCTTGAGGCTCATCGTGATCACGGGCATGCCCGCCGGCGCCGCTTGGCCCTTGTCAACGAGCAGCGGATCGATGCAACTCGACAAATCATTGCTTTCGTCCATGCGCTTGCTGAGGCTGGCAATCTTGAAACGGGTCCCCAACGTTGCGGCTACCGACGAATGCTCGAGCACCGTGGACACGACCGCGCCACGCTTCACCCGCCCGCCGATCACGATCGCCGGCACGCGGATTCCACGCTGTTGAAACTCGACGTATTCGTCTTTTGCGGTGGGCGGCGCCACGTGATCAAAGAACCCACCGTGCTCATCGTAGGTAATCACAAATAGCAAACGATCCCACTGAGGGCTTTTCGCCAGTGCCTCGTAAATCGTGGCGACGAACGCCTGGCCGGTGCGAATGTCGTGACTCGGATGATCGTCGTTCGACAGGAAATCGGGGTCGATGATCGAGAAGTTCGGCAACTTGCCGGCCTTCGCGTCGGCGAAGAATTCGCTGATTTGCGCGCCCGGATTCATCGTGGAAAGCTTGCCGACGTAGCCGCCGAAGTACCAAGAGATCGCGCCAGCGTAGTAGTTCTTGTACGTCTTCTTGGCCGCCTTCATGCGGTCCCACACCGAATCGGGAAGGGCGCTCACGATCGGCGTATTGGTCTTCTTTCCGTACGAAGTCGCCGAGTGCAGGTAATAGCGATTGGGCCAGGTCGGGCCGAGGACCGATGAATACCAATTGTCGCAAATCGTATAATTGTCCGCGAGCCAGTAATAAAACGGAATCTGAGAACGGTCGTGGTAGCCCATCACGTCGCGCTCATCTGCGCCCGCGTGAGCCTTCACGAAACCGTTGTTTTTTCCTTCGTTCCACTGCGCGTGCACTTCGTCCCAGCTGTGCGGCGGATCGGCCACGGTAAAGTCGCCAAGGCGGAAGACGGCCACATCTTTGCCATTCTTATCGGGATTTGACTCTTTGCCGCCTAATCCGCTTATCGTCGTGCGATTGGCATATTTGGTATCAAGCTGAAGGGCGCCAAAGAAGTGATCGAACGACCGGTTCTCCATCATGAGCACTACGATGGTGTCGATGGGCGCGAGGAGCTCCGCGGCCGTAAGCACGGGCGGAGGGGCGACGTCCGGCGTCGACGCGTCACCGGGCTGGTACGGCTGTTCGGTGTCCCGTGGTGGAGCTGGAGGCGCGGTGCCGGGCGTCTCGGGGATCGCATCGCTGCTGCACCCGGCGATGGCTGCCGCTCCGAGCCCGAGTTGCGTTACGACCGTGCGGCGGGAGACCAGATTTTCGTCCTTGTCGGTTTTGCTCATCGTGTCCTCGATCCTTCCGGTGCGCGCATTCTAGCCCGATCTCGGTGCCTAGCGAGTCTCCTTCGGGCGCAGGGAAGTTTTCCTTTACGCGCCGGGGGCTGACAATTACCGGTCGGACATCGAATGGCATTTGCGACCTCTCAAAATCCGCTCGACAAGCCGGTACCCCGTTGGATGGTGGGCCTGGCCGGGTTGCAGGTGCGGCGCCCCTGGAGGATCGTTGCCATCGTGCTTTTTTTCGCGGCGATTGGGGCCGCGCTCGCCACCCGGCTCGAGCTGAAGACGCGTTTCGACCAATTGCTTCCGGACCATCAGCCATCGGTGGTCGAACTGCGGCGCGTACTCAACCGCGTTCGCGCAGCGTCGAAGATCTACGTCGTCGTCGAGGGCGCCGAGAGCAAGGACTTGCGGGCGTTCGGCGACAAGCTCGCGCCCGAACTCAAGACGATAGGACTGCCCTACGTGGAGAGCGCCGAGGACGGCCTCTTCGCCCCGCGCGCCTACCTCGAGCCGCGGGCTGGGCTTTTCTTATCGCTGCCCGAATTGACCAAGCTCCGCGACGACATCGACGCGCGGTGGGACTGGGAGGTCGCCAAGCAAGGCGACGAGCTCGAACCCGGCGAGGAAGAGCCCCCCGAAATCAGTGCCGCCGAGCTGAAAAAGCGATTCTCCTCGCACAAGCCGAAAGATTCCGACTCGTTTCCGGATGGTTACTACCAATCCAAAGACCGCAAGGCGCTCGTCGTTCTTGTGCACACGCGCATTCACAGTGGTGAGCTTGCCACCTCGCGCGAAGCCTTAGACAAGGTCAAGGCGAAGGTTGGCGACCTCCAAAAGCGCTTTGGTCATCCCGGCATCAAGGTCACGTACGCGGGCGATCTCGTGACCGGCCTGGCCGAATACGGAGCGATGCTCGATGACCTCGTCGACGTGGGCCTCGTGGGCGTGTCGATGGTTCTATTGGTCGTCTTTCTTTACTTCATGCGCTTTCGCGCGCTCATCGCGATGGGCGTCACGATCGGTGTCGGCATCGCGTGGACGTTCGGCTTCACCAAGCTGACGGTGGGGCACCTCAACATCGCGACCGGCTTTCTCTTCAGCATCATTGCCGGCAATGGCCTCAACTTCGGCGTCATCTACATGGCGCGCTACTTCGAAGAGCGCCGCAACAACCACGGAATCGAAACGTCGATTCTGAACGCGCACCGCACGACCATCGGCGCGACGGTCGCAGCCACGATCAGCAACTGCGCGGCCTATGGATCACTCGCAGTTACAGATTTTCGCGGCTTCCGGCATTTTGGGCTGATCGGCGCCGCCGGAATGGTCTTCTGTTGGCTTGCGACCTACACCGTGACCCCGGCCGTCCTGGTCATCATCGAGCGGATACGGCCCTTCCGAGGCAACGACGCGACTTGGTTTGGCCGCGCAAGGCTCTACGGCCTTCCGTATGCGGGATGGATTGGTCCGCTCGTCAGGCTGACGACGAGGCCACTTGCGATTCTGTCGGTCGCTGCCACGGTCGTCGGCGTTGGCTTTGCGGTCCACTACGTCAAGACCGACCCGTTGGAATACAACATGCGCAAGTTGCAAAACGACTTGAGCGCGAGTGGCGACATGTACCGGGCCTCGGAGCTTGCCAGCCAGATCGTAGGCGCGCGCATTGACGGCTCGATGGTGCTGCTCGCCGATCGGGCCGACCAGGTGCCCGATCTGAAGAAGGTGCTCGAAGCGAGACGCGACGCGGCACCTCCGAGTGAGAAGCCGTTCGAAGCGGTCTACTCGCTTGTCGATTTCGTCGCCGCCGACCAAGACAAAAAGATCCCCCTCTTGCTCGCGGTCGCCAAAAAAACAAGGCGCGCGAAAGAGAAGGGCTTCATCAAGGACGCCGACTGGGCCGACATCGAGCGCATGTTGCCACCCGCGAATCTCAAGCCCTACGGCATCGAAGACCTGCCCGACGATCTCGCGAGACCCTTCACGGAGCGCGATGGGACACGGGGTCGGCTCGTTCTCGTCGAGCAAACCGCAGGCAAGAACGACGACGACCTTCGCTACTTGCTTCGCTGGGCCGATGCGTTAAGGGAAACTAAGTTGACGAATGGTGAGATCGTGCGCGGCTCAGGACGCCCCGTCATCTTTGCCGACATGCTCAAGTCGATCATCGGCGACATGCCCAAGGCGATCGGACTCGCGTTTGGCCTGACCTTGGCTGCCGTCTTGATCGTCTTTCGACGCAAGAACGCCGAGCTCGTGATTTTCGCGCTCGCGATGGGCATCGCATGGCTTGCGATCTTCATTGATCTGTTCGGCTTGAAGCTCAACTTCTTCAACTTCCTGGCGTTGCCGATCACGTTCGGCATCGGCGTCGACTACGCCGTGAACCTGATGCAACGTTATGTGACCGACGGTGAGGAGAGCATCCTCGCCTCGGTGCGCACCACAGGCGGCGCGATCGTGCTCTGTAGCCTTACGACGATCGTGGGGTATCTCGCGCTGATCCGATCGGTGAACCAGGCCATTCGTAGCCTTGGCATCCTCGCCGTTTCGGGCGAGGTGACATGCCTGGCGGCCGCGATGATCGGCTTGCCTGCGATTCTGCTGTGGAGAGAGCGACGACGACGCGCGCCGTCATGAGCTCATGCGAGCTTCGTCTTACCCATCGCGAGCACTTCGCGAAATTCATCGGGAAGCACGCCCACCACAGAGAGGCGGCTGCGCTTGAGGAGCGCCATCGCCGCAAGCTTGGGGTTCGCCTTGATTGCAGCGAGCGAGACAGGAACGTTGACCCTTTGGAGAGGCGCAATGTCGACGACGCTCCAGTCCTCGTCGGAGGTGGGATCAGGCCGGTGCTCGCCCACAACCTTGGCGATGCCCACGACTTCTTTGCCTTCGCTCGAATGATAAAATAGCAGCCAATCGCCGGCCTTCATGCCCCGTAGGTTGTTGCGCGCTTCGAAGTTGCGCACGCCGTCCCATTGCGCACGCTTGTCTTTTTCAAGCTGCTGAAACGAGTACTTGGTCGGTTCACTTTTGATCAGCCAATGCGCCATGGCCTGCAGGATAGCCCCTTCTTGCCGTGCCACCCTGTTCCACGAAGCTTCCCCGAAAAGATCGGTTCAGGTAGACCTATTGACCGTGAGGGTGGGTCGCTTCTTAGCCATGGTCGCTGTGCCGGTCGTTTACGCGTGTGCGGGCGCCAACACGCAGCCGCCACTTGTGCCGCCGCCTCCGGTTGTTGGCGAGCTCGACGATGCCGCGGTCGACGCCGCTGAAGCGGAGCGTATTGACGCGGGTGCGCCTGAGGCGAGTGCGCCTGCCCCGGACGTCAAGCCGGACGTCACGCCGCCCGCCGTCGAAGAGTTGCAATATGCATGCGGTCTGTTGCTCTCGTGTGGCTCGCTCGCGCTGCCGCCGAACGTCGTGCCGGCGGATTTTGGCGAGTGCGTGCGCAAGCTCGGCAACGACCTGTCGTCCGCCACCGCGATCAGCTATTCGCTGTCGATTCGCGAGTGTGCGCTTGCGGCCTCGTCGTGCAGCAAGCTCAGCGCGTGTCTGCTCCACGGCGTTAAACCCACGGTTTGCAAGGGGCGCGCTACCGGCGCTACAGGCGATGACAAGGTGGCCGGACTCTGTGACGTTTCTGGCAAGGCCGTCACTTGCTACCGCGAACGCGTGCTTCTCGTGCGCGACTGTCCTCGTGGCGGCGAAGAGTGTGCGGTGCGACAGGGCGACGCTTCATGCACTTTCGGGGCGTGCACCAACGAAGCCGCGACCCCCCACTGCACACCGTCGCAAACGCGCGTCGTCCGATGCGACCAGGGCAAGCTGGTCGGTCGCGACTGCTCGCTCTTTGGACTCACCTGCGCAGAAACACCGAAGGGCGCGGCTTGCACCACGAGCGCGACCTGCGAAGGCACTAGCCGTCGCTGCGAGAATGGCGTTGCGGTGGTCTGCCACGATGGCCATGAAGTGCGCGTCGACTGCGAGGCGGCCGGCCTCGATTGCGAGGCGAAGCCCACAAGGGCGCTGATATCAAGCGTCGAAAAAGTCGGCGAGTGCTTCTCGCGGCAGGTGAACGATCCGTGCGACGGCGCAACCAAGACCTCGTGCGACGGCAGCACGATCACCTCATGTGTCCGCGGAAAAAAGACCACCTTCGCGTGCAAGGCGATCAACTTGTCTCGCTGCGAACACTCAGCAACAGGCGTTCGCTGCGCGCAGTAGACCGAAGGGACCGGGCTTGCCCCGGCGAAGGAGGCGTTGATGCTCAAAGTTGTTTCAAGCGCGATGCTGCTCATCGCGGCAATGTCGTCGGCGTCCGTTGCCCGAGCCGACACGCTTGACCCCGCGCTAGCCGGAAGCTTCAAGCTGGAGACTTGGTTAACTGGCTTGACGGATATCACCGGCGTCCGGTTTCTTCCGGATGGGCGCGTGTTCGTCCTCGAAAAAGGCGGCGCGCTGCGGCTCGTGAAGTCCGACGGCACGACGGTCCTCGCGCACAAATTCTCAGTCGACTCCGCGAGCGAGAAAGGCCTTCTGGGCGTCGCCGTGCAACCCGACTTCGAATCGAGCCATCGCGTCGTCGTGTACTGGTCGCGTTCAGACAGCAGCGGCGGAACCCACCAAAAACGCCACCGCGTCGCGAGCTTCGTGCTGAACGGCGACTACCTCGATGTTACCACCGAGCGCATCTTGATCGACGACCTCGAGGGCCCGGCGAACCACGACGGCGGTGCTCTTTTTTTCGGTCCCGACGGCTATCTGTATATCGGCACCGGCGACTGCGGCTGCAACCAGACGATCCCAACACTGCCAACCCTTCACCAGAACTTGCGCGCAACGGCCTTCAACAGCCTGAACGGCAAGGTCCTTCGCATCGCCGTTGACGGGACCGTTCCCGAAGGCAACCCATATCGTAACACTGCAGGTCCAGTTTCTGGCATCGCGAAGCCGTACTCTTGCGCGCCGTCCGAGGCGGTCTCTCTGGTCAACTCTCCCGTGGGTCCAGAGATTTATGCGCTCGGGTTCCGCAATGCGTTTCGGTTGTGGGTCGATCCGAAGACGAACAACGTTTGGGTCGGCGACGTCGGTGAGGTCGAGTTCGAAGAGATCAACGTGATCACTCCCGCGATGAAAGGCGGTCACTATGGCTGGCCTTTTATTGAAGGCCCGGTCAAGAGCGACGGCCCAACAACGAGCATTTGCAACACGCTTCAGCCGAAGCCCGGCGACTGCGTGAAGCCCACATACGCCTGCGTGCACGGCGCCGCGCGAACCGTCAACGGGGTGTCCTATGACGGAAACTGCCAGTCGATCACGGGCGGACTCATCGTCGACTCCTGCCAGTTCCCTGATTCGTACCGTGGCAAGTACTATTTTGCCGACAACGTGAAGGGCACCATTTACTCGCTCGACGTCAACGCTGATCGCTCGGGCGTCGATGCCACGAGCCGCAAGGTGGTTGCTCAGCTCGACAGCGGAAGCTACCCCGTCGAGTTTACGGTCGGGCCCGACGGTTCGCTCTACGTCGCGGTCTACGGCTACGGCGCGCCGTCGCGCGTAGTCAGGATCGTGCCCACTACGCCGAACACCTGCCCCGCGGACGCTGGCGTCCCCGACGGCGCGATCGCCCCCGCTGTCGACGCGGGATTTCCTGACGCAGGTGGCGCCCCAGCCGCTCCCGCTGACCCGGGTTGCGGCTGCAGCACCGCAGATACCACCCGCCGCAGCTCCGGCGCTCTTGCTGTTGGGCTCGCGCTGGTCGGAACGCTCTTCGCCAGGAAGCGGAAGACCTGGTTTCGCGTTCGAGGGTGATGCATCCTCGCCTCGTGGATTCCCTCGCTCGCACGTTGGCTACCCTCCTTCTGTTTGCTGCGTCGGCGTGCGCGCCTGATCGGCAACCGCCTCCGCGCCCGCCGGCCGCGCCCTTGCCAAGCGCGCAGCCCAGTGCACCGATGGACGACGTCGCTCCGCCGCAGGGTCGCCCTGCGAACGACGCTGCAAGTGAGGCCGAGGTAGGCGATGCGGCTGCCGGCACGGATGCGACTGCCGAGGCTCCGACAGCAACAACGCCGAGCGCACCTCAAGCAACCTCTGCGTGCAACGCGCAGGTGCCTCAAGAATTCTTGATTCGTGGCAATTGGTTCTTCAATCCGAAATTGGCAAAAAACGACCAGAAGAAGCGCGCGGATCTTCACGGCGAGGCTGTGCGTTATCGCACTGAGCACTACGGCTACTTCCGAGGCTTCGGCAGGCCCGAATGGAATGCGCATTCGCCCTCGTTCTACGCCGTCGACACCAAGTTTTTTGGGGTCACGGTGAAGATGCACAAGTCGGTTGTGCCCGCGCTTTCGTGCGTCGAGGAAGAGATTCGCTCTCAATGCTCGGCGACGCCATACACCCCAAAAGCGCTCGGGGGTATTCGGTTTAAGAATACCTATCATACCGGTGAGATTACCAATCACGCTTATGGCATTGCGATCGACATCGACCCTGTGCTCAATCCCTGTTGCGGCTGCGTGCCGCCGTGGAACAACGCGCCACAATGCCGTCGTCCCTCCAAGACGCCGTATGACCGCATGTCGCTACCCGAGTGCTGGGTGCACGCGTTCACCAAGTACGGCTTCTACTGGCTTGGGTACGACCCGATGAAGGACACGATGCACTTCGAGTTCTTGGGCGACCCCGCGAAGGTTGTGCGGCCGTAGGCGCTAGCTCATCCTAAACAGCAGCAGCTTGTAGTCGCTCAGCGCGGCCAAAAATGGCGCACGATCGAGTACATTTTCTCCAGCCCTGAAAATAGGGCTTACGAGGCCCTGCGGTACGTCACGCACCGAACATACGAGGCGCACCGGGACGAAGCCCATGCGGTCGGCTTTGACGAGTTCGAGTCCTGCGCGGTTCGCGAGCGCGATCCACTCTTCGATGCCGAGGTCGAGCACGCGCCGCAGAAGAGGCGACCGGTGGATGGGCTCGAGCACAAGGACGCGGCCACCGGAAGAAACTGCCCGTGCAATGTTACGAAATGCAAGTTGAAGATCGTCCGCCGTCTGGCATGCGACCGACAGGCAGCCGAGCACCAGCACGTCGTCGAATTTGGCGTCCAGATGCGAGAAGCCCTTGAGCACGTCCGCTGTGTTGAAACGCGCTTGCTTGGTCCATGATTCGGTGAGCCCGAGCGTCTCCTCTCGAGCCGCGCTGACGGTCGTTTCGGAAAAGTCGACGCCGGTGACCTCCCTCGCGCCACTACTTGCGAGAAAACGCGTCATGCGGCCGGTGCCGCAGCCGACGTCGAGCATGCGCCGACCCGACCAGTCACCGAGCGTGCGCGTGATGAGGTCGCGCTGCCTTTCGTCCCACAATGCGTTGTACGTGTTGGACGGCCAGAGCGAGCGCGAGAGACCGGTGCGAGCGTTTGCGCGCGCGTCCCAGTAATCCTTGGCGTGGTAGATGGCGTCGCGTGTGCGGCGCTCGCGGATCAGCTGCAAAAAGCCTGTTGAGCCCGAACTGCGTGTGCTCATGATGCGCCTTCCACGTCGAGTTTCAGTGTCGCAAGGGCGCGATCCGCGCTCGCGATCGCATCGGCCGAGGATGTGCCTGTCGCAAGCACGTAGCCGGCGCGCTTCGCGCTGTCAGTGAGAGGATGAATGATGCCGCCATTAGTTACAAATAACTGCGCGTCGTGCACGTGTGGCAATGCTCGCGCGTCATCGAGCCCGGTGGACGACAGGAGCTTACCGGGCTTTGCGATGAGGAACTTTGCGACAGCGGCAGCGTAACGCGTGCCGGTTTTGCCTTCGCACTCAAGCCCGCGATCGCCCAATGCGATGCCGATCGTGCGGTGATACAAATCAACGCCGCTCGCGAGGAACGTCACGTCCGCGTCGAAGCCACCGCCCATGCGCGCGGCGGTTTCAAAAAGCATCGCGCCTTGCGTACCGAGAGCGACTTGCGAGTAGCAGGGACCGCGGGTGTGGCCGAGCGCCTTTGCGCCGCGCCTTGCCACGTCGATCACTTGAGCCTCATCGCTCGCAGACAGGCCCGAGGGATAGAGCTCGGCCACCATGACGCCAAGAGGACGGTTGCCCGGGACCGTGATGCGTTCGGTGACCGCGTAGGGAACGAGCTCGCCCGATTCGAGCCAGCCGTTGACGGAGTACTCGCGGCCTGTAATCCAAGCCTCAACGACGACGGCGGGAAGCCCAGCCGCGGTGGCATGGAAAAGAGCGTCGTTGAAGGCGCTTTCGACTTCGTCAAGCGAGTTAACCCTGCTCACGCCGCGCTGTCCCCAGCCGCGCGCGGGCTTCATCACCACTGGGTAGCCAACTTCGTTGACGAAAGTGCGCGCAGAAGCCACGTCGAAGCAGCTCTTGAACTCGGGGACGTCGAGCCCAGCGCTCTGGTAGCCGGCCCGCATGGGATCCTTCTCCTGGCAGCGGCGAATGATCTCGGGCGACGCGTAGAAGGGCAGGTCGAGCTGGGCCGCGACGCCTGCAACCGTTCGTACAGAAACTTCACTCCCTGTGCTGGTGATCGCGCGGTGTCCGCTCTTCTTCATGAACGCGGCGATCGCAGGCTCGTCGCTCGTTGAAATACGCTCAAACGAGCTACAATAAGGGACACCGACGGCCGCGGGGTTCATGTCGATGCCGACGACCTCCACGCCAAGCGCACGCGCGCGCCGAATCAGCGACAGTTGTGGAAACCCGCAACCGACAATGACAAGCGTACGGCTCATGTGCCCGTGGCCGTCCACGGCTCGTCGGGAGCGCCCGGTGCGAGCGACGCGCGGAAGAGCTCATCCTGAGGCTGTCTTGCCTCACGCTCGAAGTTCAGACGCGCGGCGATGTTGTAGAGCGGGCGCGCTTGGGTCTGCACGTAGATGCGCGCGATGTACTCGCCGATCACGCTGAGCGCGACGAGCTGCATGCCCGACAGGACGGCAACGGTTGCGAAGAGCGAGGGCCAGCCCATGAAGCCGTAGTTGAACAGCACCTTGCGGGCGATTGCCCAAAGGCCGAAGAGGAAGCCGCCCGCTGCGAAGATCACGCCGAGCGTTCCAATGTAGCGAAGGGGTTTGGACGAGAAGCCGACCACGAGATCGAACGTGTGATTGAGAAGCTTGGTAAAGTTGTACTTGGTGTTTCCGGAAGCGCGCGGTGCGTGTGCCACACGGACGACCCCGATGCGTGCGCCGCTCCACACGATGAGCGCGCTGAAGAACTTGCGCCGCTCGGGCAGTGCCGCAACGAGCCGCGCGATAGGTGCCGACATCAAACGAAACGTCGAGACGTCTTCGGGCAGCTCGATCTCCATCATTGTGCGCATGCTCCACTGCATGGTCCGTGAAGCCGCAACGCGAAACCAGGCGTCCTGTCGATTCTCACGAACGCCGTACACGACGTCGTAGCCCTCGTTCTTTTTGTCAATAAGATTGACGATGTCTTCGGGCGAGTGCTGGAGGTCCCCGTCCATCTGAATGAGCCAGGAGCCCCGTGCGTTGAGGTAGAGCGCCTCGACGGCGGCTTCCTGCCCGTAGTTCCGCGTAAATCGCACGACCTTGACGCGTCGATCGCGTTCGGCGAGCTGCTCGAGCAGTTGTGGGGTCCGATCGCGTGAGCCATCGTCCACATAAAGGAGCTCGAACGGCTCGCCCACACCCTCCATGGCGGCGAGAACGCGCGCGGTGAGTCGCTCGATGTTTCCCTCTTCGTTGAGGACCGGAATGACGACGCTGTAAACGATGTCGCTCATGACGCGGTGAATCCTTGGGCGACGGCCTCGATGACTTCGTCCTGAGCGCTCTCGCTCAATGTAGGAAACATTGGGATGGAGATCGTGCGGTCGCCGATTTCCTCTGCAATGGGGAAGGTGCCGCGCGGGAGGTGAAGGCGGTCTTGCAGGTACGTGAGCAAGTGAATCGCGCGGTAGTTGACGGCTGTTCCGATGCCTCGTTTCCCGAGGTGGGTGAGTAGCGCGTCGCGCTTTGCGGGCGGCGCATGAATGGTGAACAGGTGGTGGCTGCCTCGGCCCCGCCGCTCGATCAGCCCAGGGACACCTTGCGGTGAAGCCTCGCGAAGCGCGGGAACACGACGCAGAAGTTCTAATTCGTAACGTTTAACGATCGATTCGCGAGCAGCCCGCTTTTCCTCGGCTTTTGGCAGCTGCACGCGCAACAGCGAAGCGTCGAGGTCAGTGAGGTTCGCTTTGTAACCGAGCTCGATCAGATCCCAGTGTTGGTATGTGCCACCGTGGCGGTCTGACGCTGATTTGGATACGCCATGGTTACGAAGTCTGCGAAGCCGGTCGGCCACGTCGCTGTTCTTGGTTACGACCGCGCCGCCGTCGCCGCATGTCATGTTCTTCGTCGCGTAGAAGCTGAAGACAGCTGCATCGCTGAGCTCGCCCGGTCGCACCCCGTCGCGTTCGATTTCGATGCCGTGGGCGGAGTCTTCGATGATGCGAAGGTTGTGGCGGCGCGCAATGTCGACGAGCGCTCGCATGTCGGCGAGCTGCCCATAAAGGTGCACTGGCATGATCGCTTTGGTTCGCTTGGTGGCGGCGGCTTCCACGCGCGCCGGGTCAATGAGTCCGGTCGCCGGCTCCACATCAACCAGGACGGGCGTCGCGCCTGCCAGCAAGATCGCGTTCGTCGTCGAGGCAAACGTCATCGGCGTCGTGATCACTTCGTCGCCTTCGCCCACATCAAGAGCACGCAGCGCCAAAAGTAACCCCATCGAGCACGAATTGGTGCCAACGACGT
This sequence comes from Nannocystis exedens, assembly GCA_945865595.1. Lineage (GTDB taxonomy): Bacteria > Myxococcota_A > Polyangia > Polyangiales > Polyangiaceae > JAHFDX01. Next base: position 23,719 of record CAMBEV010000005.1, read on the forward strand.
GTGGCGCCGCCTGGCTCTCGCGTCCGCGAACAAGGTATTCGCCAAGCGCACGCTCAAACGCCGCAACTTGCGGTCCCAACGTGAGAAACGCGCCTTCGAGAACCTTGCGCCACTCGACGGCTTCGGCCTCGCCCAACTGATGACGATAGAACTCGACGCTCATGCTTTTCTCCACGAAAGGCTCACGAGAGGCTCACGAAAGCGGGCTGCTGAGCAAGCGACCATCGACCGCGAGTTCGCTGAGTGCCCGCTCGGCTTCGCGCAGAAACAGGTACTGCCTCAGCGTGTACCAGCGGCGCTCGTCGGGATCGAGGCGACCGTCGTGTAGTGCTGCGAGCACCTCGCGGATGCCGTCGTCGATCGTGACCGTTGTCTCGTAACCGAGGACGCGACGAATCTTCTCGAAGTTCACGTTGTAGTCGCGCAGGTCGGGGTCGGTCAGCGCGTGCACGACTTCGGTGCCAGGGATTGCATCCCGGACTCGGAAGGCGAGGTTCAAGATTTGCACGTTGCTCCCGTCAGAACCCACATTGAACACTTCGCCGGTTACCTTTTCGCTCGGTGCGGTGATCGCCGCGATGAAGGCGCGCGCGACATCTTGGACGTGCACAAATGGGCGCCACTGGCGACCGCCGCCGTCGACCATGATGCGGCGACCGACATAGGCGTTCTTCGTCATGACGTTGATTGCGAGGTCGAAGCGCATGCGCGGCGAGAGGCCGAATACGGTGGCGAGGCGAACCGCGCACGATTCAAATTCGCCGCGCGAGTCGATGGCAAGCTTCTTGACGAAGTCTTCCACCTCGACCTTGGCGCGTGCGTAGAGCGAAACTGGGTGGCGGTTCGAGGTCTCGACGAGCCCGAGGCCCTCGCCGTGGCCGTAGACGGAGCACGACGACGAGTAGACATACCGCCGAACGCCGGCTTCGCGTGCGAGCACCGCAAGTCGCTTGCCGCCATCGATGTTGACGCTCTTGGTGAGGTCGGCTTCGAGGTCGCAAGCGGGGTCGTTCGAGATGCCCGACACATCGATGACCGCTTCGACTCCGGAAAGCACGCTCGGCGAGAACGAACGAATGTAGCCTTTGACGAGCCGGAGCTTGGTCCCGTATTCGCGCTCCGCAACGGAGAGTGTCGGACCGAAGTAAAAGCGATCAAGTACAGTTACACTATGCCCCTCTTTTAGGAGCATGGGCGTCAAAACCGAACCGATATAACCTGCTCCGCCAGCGACCAGAACGTGCATCCTGCAGCCTTTCGTCGACAACCGTTAGAAACGGGTGCCCGCGTACCATGAAACCGCGGTGCGATCGACTTCTCGGCGACGCAAAGACTGCGCGTGTATTCAGTTCTGCGACCTTGCTCCCATTTTGGGAACAATCTGGAACGGTCCCGAGGACATCAAAAAGCGGTACCCATCGGCCAGTTTCCTCGCGGGCAACCGCGTCGTCTTCAACATCAAGGGTAACGAATACCGGATCGTCGTTGCCATCAAGTTCGAGTTTTTCGCGGTCTACATCCGCTTCGTCGGAACGCACGCCGAGTACGACAAGATCGACGTGGCCGCCATCTAGGGAAGCCTCATGAGCATCAAGCCGATCAGAACCCCCGAAGACCACGCCGCGGCGCTCAAGGAAATTGAGCGTCTCTGGGACAGGGCCGAGCCCGGCACCCGAGAGGGTGACACGTTCGAGGTGCTCACCGCTCTCGCAGATGCCTATGAGCGTGAACACTATAAAATTCCTACGCCTGACCCTATTGCGGCAATCCGCTTCCGCATCGATCAGGAGGGGCTCACCAATACGGACTTGCTCTCCATCTTCAAGACGCGCGCTCGCGTCTCTGAAATAATGGGCAAGCGGCGGCGTTTGAACCTGCCGATGATTCGCAAGCTTCACGAAGAGCTCGACATTCCTATCGAGTGTCTCGTGCAGGACTACAAGTTGAAGAAACCGACGGGCGGAGGCAGGGCGCGGCACCGCTGATCATGTTCAGCGTGGGCCGTACACCACCACAGGGTTGCCGTTGAGCAGGACGCGGTGTTCCTGGGTGCGCGATCCCGCGCTGGTCTCGACTTCGACCTCGACGAGATAGGTGCCGGGCGCAACGTTGGGGCGCATGCGCATCGTCGCGTCAGGCCCCTGCGGATGGAACGTTGCGGTGGAGTGCCACTCGCGAGCAACCGTGCCTACGCGAACCGTCACTTGTTCGGCGCTCGCTGCGCGATCGAGCTTGATCGTGACCTCGGTCTCGACGGGTGCCTTGCCGCGCAGCATGTACGCCGCACCTAACCCACCAGCGAGCAACGCCGCGCGCGCGAGCCACGTGCGGTTCATCGCGGTGGGTCTTGACCTAGCGTGCGAATGTGAATGACAAGCGCCTTGACGACGGCTTCGGGCACGTCGAACTTCGGCATCTTGCCCTTGCCCGTCGTGATCGTTTTGGCAATTTGAGCATCGCTGGTCGCTTGTTGCCACGCGGCGCTTGCGAGGCTTGGCGGCCTTGTAGCGACCGCGGAAGGGCCATCGCCGAGGCCTGTCTGCCCATGACAAGTTGCACACTGTTGCTTCCACAAAAGCGCGGCGAGCGTTGCGGTCTCGGAAACGTCCGCACCGTGCGGGCTCGGCTGCACGGCTGGTTGCGCTTGCTCCGATTGGTCGTGGTCAGCAGGTGACCACTCTTTCATTCCGTTCGTTGACGGCGCGCGATCGCATGCAGCCACAGCGCAGAACGCAAACAAGGAAAGAACGTTGACATTCATCCGTTTGCGGCCTCGGCCATCTTCTTCTGCATGAGCACCGGTAAGACGTACGGCATGCCGACGCTCATGGTGTCGAGCTTTGGGTCGAGCTGGGCGCACAACCAGAACATCATCACACTCGCCCGTTCGACGTAGAACCACCCCTCTGGATAAACAAATGACTTCATGAGCTCACGCAGTTCTTCGCGCTCAACCTCAGGCTTCGCGAGGCGTTCAAGATCTTCCTGCTTCGCGTCCATCAGCGCTTGCGGCGTACGATCGCGAATCTTGAGCAAGCGACTGAAGTAGGTGACGACGGTTCGCTCGAGGAGCTCTTTGTTGCCTTCGGGAGACACAAACCCCATCTGGTGAAAGCCCTTGAGCACGAGCTTCGCGTCTTCGGTCATGAGGCCTTGCAAGATGTCGAGTGCGCCGTCGATGACTGAGCTTGCCGCCTCGCTGATCGCGCCGAAGTCGAGCACGACGATCTTCGGGCCGGGCTGCACGAGAAAATTACCGGGGTGTGGATCGGCGTGAAAGAAGTGGTCGACGAAGAGCTGCTTGTAGAAGCTCTGCACAAGACGCGTGGCGACCTGCGTGCGGTCGACGCCGATTTTCTCTAGGTCTTCGAAGCGAGTAATCTTGACGCCCTCCATGAAGGTCATCGTCAGCACGTCGCGCGTTGTGCGGTCAGCGATTACCTCGGGGAAGATGATGTCGTCTTCGAGCGCGAAGTTGTCGGCCATGCGCTTCATGCACGCGGCTTCGTGCAAGTAGTCGGTCTCGCGGCGCAAGAGGTCGACGAGCGAGCGATGCACGCTCATGAGATTGTTGACCGGAACGAACCACGAGTACACGCGGATGACGATGCTGAGCACCTGCATGTCGACGGCGATGACGTCACGGATGCGAGGGTAAAGAATCTTGACGGCTAGCTTGTTGCCGGCGTCGTCGTAAGCGAGGTGCACCTGGCCGAGCGACGCGGCCGCGAGCGGGATTGGGTCGATGCTCTTCCACAGTTCAAGCGGGCGCTTGCCGAACTCGCGCGTGATGGTGCGCTCAATCTCGGTAAAGGGATGCGGTGGCACCTGGTCCTGAAGAGACTCGAGCTCCTTGCTGAACGCGCGCGGCAAGAAGCCGCCCATGACCGAAAGCACTTGCCCGAGCTTGATGTACACCCCGCGAAGTCGAAGCATGGCCGCGAGCAATCGCTTGGCGTTGCGGGTATCGAGTCGTGCCCGTCGGTTTTTGAGCCAAGTTGGCACTTCATCGTCGCCGCTGCTGAGGCGTTTTCGCAACAGGCGGGAGAGAAGCCACTGGCTGAAATACCCGATGAAAATCATCAGGAAAAGCCACATTGCGCGAAGAAATCGAACCATTGGCGGGTGAGTCGCGGGTGAGTCGGGGGTGAGTCGGGGAGGGAAGGCGAACGAAAGGAAGGTTGGTGTGGTTTGTGCTCATTCAACCACGGGTCAGGCGGCGAATGCGGCTCAGGTCACGCGCATCTGACCGTTTGTGAATAATCGGAGGTTGCGTATGTCCAGCAGCTCTCGACGTAGGTCGATTTTCGGTAGTTTTGCTCTTTTTGGTTCCCTGTTCGCCTCCTCGCCTGCGTGGGCCGAGGAAAGTGCAGCGCCCGCACCGGTTCCACCGCCACCCGGTGTGGTCGAGGTTGAGCCGGCTGCCCCGGCACCGGCCCCCCCTGCGGCTGAGCCAGAAGAGCCGCTCAGTGCGCCCGCGCCGCGACTTGCGCCGGCCCGCGTCACTTCGGTTCCCGCCGAAGCCTCTCCGTTGGCCGAGCCGATGGTCGCTCCGGGCAAAACAGAACCCGTAAAGTTACAATTTGTGCCGGGACCGACGCCGGGACCGACGAAAGATACGCCTCTGGAGCAGCCCAAGAAGGGCGGCGAGAACGGACTGCTAGGGCCCGTACGGATCGGCCCGATGCTCGGCGCAGGTTTTCCGGGCTTCATGACCGTTGGGGCGAACGCGCGAATCGCGAAATTGATCGGCCTCGGTGTCAATTACGGCTACTCGCCCGAAGTGACCGTGAGCTCGATGTCGGTTTCGGCTTGGAACATGGAAGGCTACGCGCGCCTCTACCCATTCAAGAGCCCGTTCTTTATCGGCGCGGGTGTCGGAACGCAAAAGCTCAGCGGCAAGACGAGCCAGAGCGGAGGCACTGCAGCGGGCAGCGTCACCACGACCTATGTCGCCCCGACACTCGGCTTCATGTGGACCTGGGACTTTGGCCTCGCGGTCGGCTTTGACGTTGGGGTGCAAATTCCAGTGTCCAACACGCGCCAGTACGACGCGACGTTTGCGGGCATCGCGGTGCCTGACAGCGAGCTGAAAGATCTCGACGACACACTCAAGAAGATCGGCACGACTCCGATTCCAGTCGTGAACGCGCTTCGTGTCGGGTTCTTGTTTTAGCGACGCCCATCAGAGAGTTCCGTCGTCGGGTAGACCCGTTGTGTCGAACGACCAGAACTGTCCGTGGTGCGAGATCACGCGCACCGCCTCCGCGTCTTGGCCGAATAGCCTCGCACGCACCTCGCGCTCGGTGGGCGCAAAGGCAGGTGCCTTGACTATCAAGAGGGGGAACCTTCGCGCATACTTGCAGCGCGGGTTGTAATTTTCGGGCGAAAACTCCCAGCCGGTTGCGGGCCAGGCGGGCTCAACGCCTTTGCGAAATCGTACGGGCACCGAAAGGTAACGGGCGAACGAGTACGACCAATCCCCGTGTTTGCGCGCTGCATAGTACGCTTGGAGGTGCGTGAGGGTGCTTGCCCGGAACCCGCGCGTTTCGAAGTCATACACGACGGCGGCGACCGCGCGTCGTTCTGGCATGTCGTCGATAACGAGCGAGGCGTCGCGGGTGTCGATTGCAAATAGCGTCGAATGCCAAGTGAGGCTCAGCCCACAGGTGAGCGCGATGCCGAGCGAGAGGCGCGAGAAGAACGTCTCTGCCTTGCCGACCAACGGAGGCAGCAGCAGGACGAAGCCAAGCATCGCCGTTTGCGCGAGCCGCTGGAAGATGAGGTGTGTTCCTTGAAGGACGACGGGCGTTGCCAGGTACGCACCAAGGCCCATCACAAACGGAAGTAGTAAAGAATGCGGACCCTGTGGGTTCTTTGACGGGAGACGCCGCGCAACCGCTAAGGCGATGATTGCGACGCCTACGACGAGTGCGCCCCAAAGCAAAATTTGGTCGGCGTAGTCGTCGTGCAGGCCGGTCGCATAGGAACCGAAGAGCTCGAGCTTTTCCGCAAGGGGAGGCGCCGTGCCCTCGAGCGACGGGTCCTTGTACATCGTTGGGTTCCACCCATACTGGAGGCGGTAAACCTGAACGCAGAACGCGCACCCTACGAGGAGTGGGCCGAGGGAGGCCACCATGCGGCCGAGAGCAAAGAGCGCGCGCTGCTTCGTCGTTCGCCCTTCTTGCCTTGATGCCCACCACGCCACCTCGGGCACGATCGCTGCGGCCATGGCGCAAAGGACGAGCATCGCGAGCACGTGTGCGTAGGCGCAGAGGACTCCCATTGCCGCGATACCGATGGCTGTAGTGACGCGTGGTCGCAGTGTCGCGCGCGCGATCAAGACAAGAGTGCTCACCGCGATGGCAGTGGCCACCGCGTAGTTGACGAAGCCCCACTTCACCGAGAACGAGAAGATCACCGGGACGAAGAGGCCAGCATACGAAGGCGGCTTGCCAAGGGTGCGCAAGAGCGCGAGCACCGATGCCCCCAGCCCCACGAGCGATGTTGCCACGACCAGTCGGCCTGCGAGCTCGATCGGCATGATGCGGCTCATGTTCGCGACGGCCACATGAAAGAGCCCGTTGTAAGTAAAGTAACTTAACTGATGGGTCTGGTGCTCAATCGCGCTCGGATCGCGGAGACGCGCGGCGACATCTGCGAGTGCGAGATGCTGGGGGTAGTCAACGCACGGAAGCAGTCTGGGGATGAGTACCGACGCGGCAACCAGCGCGAGCGCAGTCCAAAAGACGACTGTGCGAGAGCGGGTTTCGAGCGTCAGCAGATCGCGAAGCCTGAGAGGCGGAACGCCGATCCTCATCGATGGATCACTTTGCGAAATACCCCCATCGTATACTTGGCAGCCCATTTGAAGAGTTCGCGCATAGAACCGGTCATTTGCTCGGGTGGTAAATCAATTTGAAGCGTGTGCGTTTTTTTGGCTGTGCTCGCCGTCGTCACGAAAGTGAACGGAGGCGCGCCTGGTTCAAGCCGTGCGAACCCACCGCTTCCGGAGCGCGCGTTTACAAGCGCGGACATTCCGCCCACGTTCGCGATCTTGGCGCCACCCGAACGGAGACGCTCGAGCGCGCTCAGGGCTTGTTCGTCGGTGTCGTTGAGAATGAACGTGACGTGGCCACGAGTCGGTACGTCTGGAACAACGTAGAGGTGCGCCAGGTCCTTGAGATTGACCTTTGGCGTCGCCTTGGCACCCGGGATGACGTCATCGTCGGGTTGGGGGCCCAGCACCGACCAGCGGTTCTGGTCCTCCGACAACACGACGTGAACGGAACCTTTTGGTGCGCCGGGTCCTAGTTTCTCAAGGCGCACGAGCGGAAGTGTTTTCTTATCGGTGCCTGATCGGAACAGAATGGGCCTAGCGTTGGCCATCAGGTTGAGCCCCGACACGGCACCCTTCCACGCAGAGACGACTTTCTTGGCGTCGCCCTCGACGACCACCGCGAGCGCACCGAGAGCATTGCTGCTTTGCAACAAACCCACCGTCGTCGACTTACCCCCAAAGGTTGCGTTGAGCAGCTGCGTGACCGCGTGGAGGTCGTGCGCCGAAAGCGCGAAGTTGGCCTTGCGGTCAGCTGCCCCAAAGAGCGCGACGAGCTCAGTCGCGACATTGACACGTGTGTAGCCCGCCATCTTTGTATCGCTCGGCAAGTCCGCGAATGCCTGTGGCGGCACACCGAGTGCACTCTCGTCGAGTGCTGTTTGCGTGAGCGTTGAACTTGCGTTGCGGTAGTGCGTTGTGACCACGATCCGCGGTTGCGTCCAGGTTTCGATCGTGGCCTCAGCGTGGTCAATGTCGTTGACGAATTGCTCATATGATGCGAAATCACGGCCTTCGGTGATGCCCTCGAGCAGGGCGCGCGCCGCCCATCCAGTGCCTCTCACTGGATCGGGGCGGAAGACGACCTTCACGGCGGCGGATGTGGCGGTAGTCGGCATGGTCCGCGCGAGGTAGGGGCCAAGGGCCTCGACGCTGGCTTCGCGATCGCTGCAGACGAGGGACCACGAATTTCCGACCGCGGGCTGCAGTTCACACGCGCTGCCACTCGATGCGATGTGCCCCACCGCGTCCGATGCTGGTTCAGCGGCCATCGCCAATTGCCTTGGTTGGATGGAGTACGAGCCGTCAGCCTTCTTGACCAATTCGTATACGCGCTCGAGACGCTCCTTCGCCACCTCGAAGGCGACGAGGGGAAGCGAGAGCGCAAAGCTCACGCGGAAGTCCGCCGCGATCGTCGCTGCGGCGAAGGCAGGCCGCTCCGTGTCGATGATGGGGCCAACCTCGGCACCGAGGAGCCCGCGGGTTATCGTTTCCGAATCGAGAGCCGGAAGGCCAAGCGCCTTGGCCACCATCGCGTGCCCGAGCGTGGCCGGCTTGAGCGTGACTTCAAGCACAACATTGGCCGGTGCCGCGACGGGCGATCGGTCGGGCGGAACAACCGGCGGTGGCGGCGTAATGACCGCGACAGGCTCGATCGCCTGAGGGCACACTTCGCGTGGTCCGCACGACGCGATGGCTGTGACTAGGAGCCATCCGGCCCAGTTGTGATTCATCACTCGCCCAGCCTATCGCAGACGCGTACGATGACCCAGCATGGTCGACCCGCTCCTTGAGTGCAGGCATGCCGCGGTTGCGGAAGGGAGTTGCTGTACCGAGGCGCTCGAGTTCTCGATAGACGGCCCGAGCGCGGTTGTCGTCGGCGGGCCTGCGGTATTGGCAAAGGCAGCCATGGGGATCGTGCCGGTTCGAAGTGGCGCCTTGCGGGTGCGCGGCTGGTCGCCCGCAGAAAGCGTCCAACGGGGAGCCATGGCTGGCGTGCTTCGTGATTGGATCGTTCCGCGCAACTGGACGCTTCGGCATGCGTTGGTCGAGAGCGCACGGCTTGCGGGACTTTCCACCAGCGAGGCGCAAGCGCGCGTCAGTCAGGTTGCCGAAGCCGTTCTCTTAGTTCCGGTACTTGACCGTCCATTCGCGTCGGCGCCCCTTGTAGTGCGTCGCGCGGCGTCGCTCGCGAGTGCGCTCGCCACGCACGCCCAAGCGCTTGTCCTCGAAGACCTGTTTGAGGGCCTTTCGCTTGTCGAGGCGGTGAACTTTGGCGAAGTGGCGATGGCCGCAATCGGGGACCGCGCGTGGATCTGCTTTTGTTCGAGCTTCGATGAGGGGCACCCCATGGCCAAAAAGGCCAACGAAATTGTCGTGCTCGAGCCCGGCAAACCGACGCGGACGCAGTCGTTCGCGGACTTGTGCGGGCCGCCCGCCCACTATCGGACGCATCGATTCCGCGTGCTTGAAAATGTAGACAAGGTCATTGACGAATTATCAGCGCTCGGCGTCGTACTGGTTTCACGTCAAGGCGATCGACTCGTGGTTCAGCTTGGCGAACATTCGACCGCCGACCTGTTCGCGGTGGCG
>CAMBEV010000006.1 GCA_945865595.1 Nannocystis exedens
GCCAGGGCCAGGGCCAGGGCGACGAAACGGGGACGAGGGCTGGGGCTTGAGGGCATGCGCAGCGCGCGCGAGGCTCGTGCGTGCGCGCAAGCGCCCAGAGATCTCCCAGCGCAGCCAAAAAGCCAGCCAATTAAGATGCGCTCGCCCTGCAGGTTAGGTCGGCGCGCTTGACTCGTCTTGCGAGTTGAAGCACTTTCGCGAGTGGAGAGCTGTCCGAGTGGCCGAAGGAGCCTGATTCGAAATCAGGTGTGGGTGCAAGCTCACCGTGGGTTCGAATCCCACGCTCTCCGCTAGTTCTCAAATGAAACGCGTCGCCATCCTCACTTCGGCCGAAGGTTGTGTTGCCCAAGAATCACTGAACCCGATCGTCGGCCTCGAGAAAGCCGGCGTCGACGTCACTCTCGCCGGCCTCGATGCGGGACCTGCAAAGTTCGAGAGCGTGGGCCTCGCGATGGCCGTCTACGAATTTTGGACGCCCACGCGTGACCTGCTCAAACGCTTCGCACCCGGCGGCCACTTTGAACGTGCCCAACTAGGCAACCTCGACAGTTACGATGCGATCGTGATCCCCGGTGGGTTCGGCGAAACGTTCGCCAACTTTTGTCGCGACGAGCGCCTGCATCGCATCATCGAGCGCACGCTCGCAAGCGGCCGCATCGTCGCGCTGCAGTGCCACTCGGTTATCGCCGGCACGTGGGCACGCGGCGCTGACGGCTCGCCATTGGTCAAGGAACGGAACGTTACCTGCTGGCCCTCGGCCTACGAGCGGTGGCTCGGAGTGATCCCCGGTGCCGGGCGTTACTTCATGCCGTTCGGACGACCGGTTCAAGACGACGTGGGCGCCATCGCAAACGTCGACTTTCGTTGGTGGCGCATTCCCTTCAACAAGCACGTGGTGCGCGACGGTCAGCTCTTCACGAGCATCGGCCCGTGGAGCGCCGAGGTCCTTGGCAACGCGATCGCCCTTGCCCTCACGTCTTAGCGGTCATGCAAACTGCACGCTTCGTTTGGTAAACGAACCGAACCAAAATCCGTCGATGGGAAACGTGACGCTCGCTGCTCCTTCGGCGGCGCCAGCCGCAAGAATCACCGGTACGAAGTGTTCGTGCGTTGGGTGCGCCATCGCAACGTTCGGAGCCTGGGCGCGATAATCAAGCAACTTGTCGATGTCGCCGCGCGCAAGGACGTCAGCAACCCACCCATCAAACTCTCGCGCCCACGCAGGTGTCTCGGGGTTACCGAACGTGCGCAGGTTGTGCGTCAGAAACCCGCTGCCTGCGATGAGCACGCCTTCGTCGCGAAGCGGCGCAAGGGCCTGTCCGAGCGCAAAGAGAACCTTCGGCTCGAGTGAAGGCATCGACATCTGCAGCACCGGCATATCCGCCTCGGGGTACATGCACATCAGCGGGATGTACGCGCCGTGATCGAGCCCACGCGCAGGCGCATCGACGAACGGAGTACCCGCAGCGTCCAGCAGTGAGCGCACACGCGTCGCAAGTTCCGGCGCGCCCGGCGATGGGTAAGCAAGTTGATAGTACTTCTCCGGGAAGCCGTAAAAGTCGTAAATCAGCGGAACGACCTTCGTCGCCCCGATGGTCGTCGGTCGCGCTTCCCAGTGCGCGGAAACCATGAGTACCGCTTTGGGGCGAGGCAGCTCGTTCGCCCACGCAGCAAGTTGGGACACCCATTGGGCATCGTCGAGCAACATCGGCGCGCCGTGCGCGATGAACACCGTGGGCATCTTGCGCAAGCACCGGTTCATGCACGCAAGTGAATCAGAATGGTGAGAGGATGGGTCGAGAATGCGACGCCTCCCCATTCCAAAGTGCCTTGCGTGCGAGAGCGCGACGACGACCTTCTGGTTCGAGAAGAGCAACGACCATGGCCGCTACCCCATTTCACGCTGCAAGAGCTGCGGCTCTGCGTGGGTCTACCCGCGACCGAGCGAAGACGCGATCAGGCAGTTTTACGAGAAGTACAACCGCCACCCCGTGGACCTGTCGATCGATGCGCTCTTTGGCCGCGTCCTTCAGCAGGAGCGCGACTACCCCAATTCAACGATCGACGCGCAGCGCATGGTGGCCCGATGCCGAACGCTGACGCGCGGTGGCAAGTTTCTCGACGTCGGCGCGGGGTACGGCTTCTCGTCGCGAGCGGCGCTCGACGCGGGTTTCGAAGTCACGGCGCTCGAACCGTCATCGGTGTCGCGCGCGATCATCAAGAAACTTACCGACCTTACCGCCGAGCCCAACATGCTCACGGACGCCTTCGTGCAAGCGCACCCGGGCGGGTTTGACGCGATCTTGCTCAGCCAGGTTCTCGAGCACATGCTCGACGTCCAGGCCGTGATCGACCAGCTCGGGTCGATGCTCGCGCAGGGCGGCATCCTTTGCCTCGCCGTACCGCACTTCGGATCGACCATTTCGCGCGTTCAAGGCAAGCGCGACATGTTCATCAGCCCGCCGGAGCACGTGAATTTCTTCACGCGAGCAGGGCTTGAGAAGCTGCTGACGGGGCGTGGATTCGCGATCGCACAGACCGACACGGTCAGCCGCGTGGATGTGGATCGCAAGCTTGCGCGACTGCCCGTCAGGCGCGTGAGAGACGCCGCGGCGCGTGCAGCGAACGCGATGTTCTCGGCGATGGACGCGACGAAAACTGGAATGTTTTTGAATGTTTATGCGCGACGTGCGTAGCGCTCGCCGGTTCGCTCTCGCCGTCCTGCTCATGCTCTACGGAGCGGTGCTGGTGCTCACCGTCCTGTTGGACCTTCCGGACCGCTTCATGTTGCGACCACACCGGCTTCCGCTCGATGCAAGAGGTGCCACGCGCCTGGCGCTGCCTTGGTCGGGCGGCGAGGTCGAAGTTTGGAAAGCGCGCGTGCTCGCGGAGCCGACGGCGTATGTGTTGCGCTTCTACGGCAACGCCGATCGCGCTGAGCGATCGGTCGCCGACGAGCCCGGCGGCTTGCCATTTTCGGCCGAGGTGTGGGGTGTGAACTATCCAGGCTTCGGCGGCAGCACCGGGCCGAGTTCGCTGCGCGGAGTCGGCCCGGTGTTGCCGCCGAACGCAGCGTGACCGGCGTCTTCGTGCATAACCCTGCACCGCTGCGACAGATGATCGTCGGCGACCACGGCTGGTGGAACCTGTGGCTTCTCGCGTATCCACTTTCGTTGCGTGTGCCGTCGTCGGTCGACAGTGTTGCGAACGCCGCACGGTGCCAAGCGCCTGCGGTCTTCGTGATGTCAGCCGAAGATGAGGTCGTGCGTTTCAGGTACCAGGAGCAGGTGTGGAACGCGTACGCAGGGCCAAAGGAGAGGCTCGTCCTCGCCAGCGCGCGGCACAACGATCCGCTCTCCGTCGCCACGCACCTGGAAATAAACAAGCAATTGTTACAAATTCTCGCGAAACGCCGCTGAGACCCCCATCCACCGGGGCTGCAACCTCGCAAGCCGGGCTTCTCACGCGCGTCTTCTTTGGCTAGTGTGCGTGGCTCACGCGCTCGTAGCTCAGCTGGATAGAGCATCGGCCTTCGAAGCCGGGTGTCGTAGGTTCGAATCCTACCGAGCGCGCTAATAAACCCAACGAATTGGCCGGTACGAGGCTCGCGCTGGCGCAGTTAGTGGCACAGTTAGGCAAGTTCACTGGTGGGAAGAGGCACGGATGAACGCGGCCGATCGCGGAGAGCTGGACCCGGCGGCTGCAGTACTCGAACGAGTTCGTTCCGTGCATAACCGGGCTGTTCGGTCACACAAACATGAACCAACAGCTCAGTTCCATGTTTGCACAAAACTAAACTATTGGTTACGTTTGATGTGCGGCTCCTCGCATCGACTTCGCTCCAAACTGGGACCACCTCTTCGAGGTTGCGGTGGGACAAGAGGGGCACTTCACGACGAAGCAAGCGGCCGAGGCCGGGTGCTCCCCGCAGCTCCTGATCAAGTATCTGAAGAACGGACGAGTCACCCGCGTTCGACGTGGCGTCTACCGCATCGTTCACTTTCCGGCGGGCGAGCACGAGGACCTCGCCACGATCTGGCTGTGGTCGGAGATGGCGGGCGTCTTCTCGCACGAGACTGCACTCATGCTGCACAACCTCTCGGACGCGCTTCCGCGAAAAGTGAACCTGACGCTGCCCACGGCCTGGGCCACACGTCGCCTCCGCGTCCCGAAGGGGATCGTTCTTCATCAAGGCGACGTACCGAAAAAAGAGCGCATCGCGATGGGCGCTGTTCCCGTGACGAGCGTGCAGAGGAAAGGGCCGCGTGACCGCGTCGGTGTTGCACAAACCTAAAATAGGTTTTACACTTTGCGTATGCCGCGCAGCTCCGTTAATGGCTCCCAACCGCACTGGGACGCGCTCTATGAGGGTGCCGCATCACAAGCGGGCTACTTCACGGCACAGCAGGCAAAGGCCGCGGGGTACTCCTCTCAGCTCCTTCAATTCTACATTCGCGAACATCGCGTCGAACGATGGGCGCGCGGCATTTTTCGCCTCGTTCATTTCCCACCCACCGATTGGGAAGACCTCGTTCCCATTTGGCTGTGGTCGGAACAGAAAGGGGTGTTCAGCCACGAGACGGCGCTCGCGATTCACGAGCTGTCGGATCTGCTTCCCGCAAAGCGGCACCTCACACTGCCGCTTTCCTGGTCTCGCCGGAGACTTCGTCCACCAAAGGGAGTTGTTCTTCACTACGCCGATCTCGACGAAGGCACTTGGGCTTGGCTGGGTGCGATTCCGGTCGCGACGCCCCTGCGATCTGTGCTCGATTGCATGAGCGATCACGTGTCGAGAGAGTTCGTGGACCAGGCGATCGCAGACGGTGTAAAGCGGCACCTCTTCACGAGGGCGGAACTACGGGCGGCGGCGCGCGCTTCACGGAGCTCTTCATGATTGCCCGCACGTACCCCACCCCCGAAGCTTTCCGCCAAGCACTCGAGCAACGTCTGCGTACGGCAGCGCGGACCCAAAGTGCCGACATCGCGCGACTCCGCCAAGTCCTTGTCTTTGATCGTTTCCTCACGCGCATTTTTCAAGAGCTCGGAGACCGCGTGGTAGCCAAGGGAGGTGTTGTCCTTGAGCTTCGACTCGACCGCGCTCGAACAACACGAGACGTGGACATCCGTATGGTCGGCCCCTCGACGGATCTACTCGCCCGTTTAAAAAATGCGGGGGCCTTGAGACTCGACGACCACCTGACTTTCGACGTGGCGCTGGATCGTCGCCATCCCACGCTCGACGGAGATGGCTTGGCCTACGAGGGGCAACGCTTCCGCGTTGAAGCTGCGCTCGCTGGCAAGATTTACGGTTCGTCTTTCGGTCTCGACGTCGGTTTTGGGGACGTGATGACGGTGCCTCCCGAGCTGATCGATGGGTCCGATCTCTTGGCGTTTGCCGGGGTCGAGCGCACGCGACACCGTGTCTATTCACGAGAGTCGCACATCGCGGAGAAGCTGCACGCCTACACGATGCCGCGACCTCGCGTAAACTCGCGTGTCAAAGATCTTCCCGATCTCGCACTTCTAGCAACGACTGGGTCGTTCGAGGGCGCACGGTTGCGAGCCGCACTCGAAGCAACGTTCCATTTTCGGAAGACGCATTCCCTGCCGCTGTCGGTGCCGGCGCCGCCCGAGAGCTGGGCTGCGACCTACGCGCGCATGGCGAACGACGACGGGTTGCCGTGGAAGAGTATCGACACGCTGCTCGATGCCGTGCGTGGATTTCTCGATCCGATACTCATGCATCCCCACGGCACTTGGGATCCCGAGATTTGGCTGTGGTCTTGAAAGCGTCGATCTCGCACGACGTCCTCATCCGCGAATTGCTCCATTTCCGATGAGCGGCTTGCCGAGCTGATCGAACATGGACGCTGTCGACGTGGCGGTGGAGTGCGTGAGAAATGAACGGGTACTCTTTTCGAATATTCTACTGCCGACCGAGCTGAAGAAGCTCACCATCCGCGTGCGCCTCACCACCAACGAGCGCGCTGAGATTTCCCGCGAATCGCGAAGGGACCGGAAAGTCGATCGAAGCATTCACATCGTGGCGTCGCGCAGGTCGTGGTCTCGAATGTTGCCGGCTTCACCCTCTCCTTGCAAACCAGCGACCCTGCAGAGTACGTTCGGCCCCGAAATGGCAAGCAAATCTGTCCACCTGCCCGTGCTTCAGAGTGGGCTCGGAAACACGCTTCGACGCGACAACTGGTGGGTCGGCCCGGCTACCACCGGGCTCGTGCTCGTCACCTTCATCGTGTACGCGACCTTTCGCGCCTTTGAGAACAAGTTCTACCTGAGCGGCCCGTACCTGTCGCCGATGTACTCGCCCCTCATTGACACGAGTTTTGCGAAGGGTTGGCCCATTCCCTTATCGGGCGCGATGCTCATCTTGGGCGGCCCCGGGTCGTTTCGCCTCACCTGCTACTATTACCGCAAAGCGTACTACCGCGCGTTTGCGATGGACCCGCCAGCGTGCGCGGTCGGCGAACGCAATGCGAAGAAATACAATGGCGAGACCAAGCTCTTGCTGTTTCAGAACTTGCACCGCTTCACGCTCTACGTGGCTATCGCGTTCCTGTTTTTCCTCTGGCACGACTCGGTGATGGCCCTCATCGGTTGGAACGACGGCGTGCACCTCAAGGTCGGCACCCTCATCATCACGATGAACGCGACGTTGCTCTCGCTCTACACGTTCTCGTGTCACGCATTTCGCCACTTGGTCGGCGGCAACGTGAACAGTTATTCGACCGCTCGCTTCGGCAAGCTTCGTCACTCGCTCTGGAAAACGGTCTCGACGCTCAACGAGAAGCACATGCTGTTCGCTTGGCTCAGCTTATTTGGCGTGATGTTGACCGACCTGTATGTGCGATCGGTTGCATGCGGCGCGATCACCGATGTGAGGTTCTTCTAAAATGAGCGACACGAAGTACGAAACGCACGAACACGATGTGCTCATCATTGGCGCCGGCGGCGCAGGACTGCGTGCCGCGATCGAGGCCTCGAACGAAAAGGTGAGCGTCGGGCTCGTGTGCAAGTCGCTCCTTGGCAAGGCGCACACGGTCATGGCTGAAGGCGGCGTCGCTGCAGCGATGGGCAACGTCGAACCCAAAGACAACTGGAAGGTTCACTTCCGCGACACGATGAAGGGTGGGCGCTACCTCAACCAATGGCGTATGGCGCAGCTCCACGCGATGGAGGCCCCCGACCGCGTCAACGAACTCGAGGAGTGGGGCGCGCTGTTTGACCGCACCGCCGACGGTCGCATTCTCCAACGTAACTTCGGCGGTCACAAATACCCACGCCTCGCACACGTCGGCGATCGCACGGGCCTCGAGATGATTCGCACGCTGCAGCAGCACGGCGTGCACCTCGGTATTAAAGTCTATATGGAGTGCACCGTTTCGCGGTTGCTCGTCGATGGCGACAAAATCCGCGGCGCGTTCGGCTACTGGCGCGAAAATGGCCGGTTCGTCCTCTTCAAGGCGAAATCGATCGTCATCGCGACGGGCGGCATCGGCCGCATGTTCAAGATCAACTCGAACTCGTGGGAGTGCACCGGCGACGGCCAGGCCCTCGCCTACCTCGCCGGCGCCGAACTCATGGACATGGAGTTCATGCAGTTTCACCCGACCGGCATGGTGTGGCCGCCCAGCGTACGCGGCACGCTCATCACCGAAGGCGTTCGCGGAGAAGGCGGCACGCTGCGCAACAAGGACGGCAAGCGCATCATGTTCGACTACATCCCCGAGCTCTACGCGAGCGATACCGCGCCCACCGAGGCCGAAGCCGACCAGTGGCTTCGCGAGAGCACTTCGGGCGTCTCTTCGAACGCGAAGCGCACACCCGATCTCTTGCCACGCGACATCGTCGCTCGCGCGATTCACTCCGAGGTGAAGGCAGGCCGCGGCTCACCGCACGGCGGTGTCTTCCTCGACATCGCGACGCGACGAAGCGCCGAAGACATCAAGCGAAAACTGCCCGCGATGTACCACCAGTTCAAAGAACTCGGCGACGTCGACATCACCAAAGAGCCCATGGAAGTCGGCCCCACGGCCCACTACACGATGGGCGGCATCCGTGTTGACTCTGACACGCAAGAGACCCGCATCAAGGGACTCTTTGCCGCGGGCGAGTGCTCAGCGGGCATGCATGGGTCCAATCGTCTCGGTGGAAATTCGCTTTCCGATCTGCTCGTCTTCGGCCGCATCGCGGGCCTCCATGCCGCCAACTACGCGAAGACCGCTCCCGCGCCGACGTCCAACGAGGGCGAGGTCAAAGCCGCAGCGCGTGAGGCGCTCGAGCCGTTCAATCGCACCGACGGCGAGAACCCCTTTTTGCTCCACGAAGAACTCAAAGACGCGATGCAAAAGCACGTCGGGATCATTCGTACGGAAGCAGAGCTCGAGGCCGGACTCGCCGCGCTCGAAAAACTGAAAGCGCGCGTGAACAACATCAAGGTCGAAGACAACCGTCACTTCAACTCCGCGTGGCATCAGTCGCTCGACATGCGCAACATGCTGATCAACGCTGAGGCCATGTGCCGGGCGGCCATCACCCGCAAAGAGAGCCGCGGCGGCCACGCGCGCGAGGACTATCCCGATCAGGACAAAGGCCACTGGAGCAAAGTCAACATTGTTTCCAGTCTAAAAAATGGCGCGATGGAAATCGCTGAAGTGCCACTGCCTCCGGTGCCCGCCGACATCCAGAAAGTGCTCGAGGAGGGCTGACGATGGAGAAGAAAGCAACGCTTCAGATCTACCGCGGCGACAACGAAGGCGGCGAGTTCCAAACCTACGAAGTCGAGACGTACCCAGGCATGGTGGTGCTCGATGCGGTGCACGACATTCAGGCCAAGCAAGAACCCTCACTTGCGGTGCGTTGGAACTGCAAAGCGGGTCGATGCGGCTCGTGCGGCGCAGAGGTCAACGGCAAGCCGAAGCTCCTCTGCATGACGCGCATGTCGGCCTACCCCGACAACGAACCCATCACCGTCACACCGATGAAGGCGTTCCCCATTTTGAAAGATCTGGTGACCGACGTTTCACAGAATTTCAGAATGGCGCAGAAAATTCCGGCCTTCGCACCCAAGGCGAAGAATGCCGATGGCACGTGGCGCATGCAGCAAGAGGACATCGATCGCATTCAAGAGTTCCGGAAATGCATCGAGTGCTTCCTCTGTCAGGACACGTGTCACGTCATTCGCGATCACGACAAGGCCGCCGAGTTCGCGGGCCCGCGTTTCATGATCGCGCTCGCTGGGCTCGACATGCATCCGCTCGATACGCTCGATCGACGCGAGCTGCTCAAGACCGAGTTCGGCATCGGCTTGTGCAACATCACGCGGTGTTGCACCGAGGTGTGCCCCGAGCACATCAACATCACTGACAACGGCATCATCCCGATGAAGGAGCGCGTGGCCGACGACTTTTTCGATCCGCTGCGATGGTTGGCTCGCAAGGTCGTTGGCGAAGGCGAGAAAAAGAAGAAGGCGAGTTTGCCTGTCTTCAAAGACAAATAAGTGGGGAGTGCCCGATGCATGAACTGTCGCTCAAGAGCCTCGTCGGACACGACCTCAAGGCAGCGTTAGAAAAGGCCGCTCAGTATCGCGCGCTCAATCAGCCCGATGAGGCCGAGAGCATCTGCGAGGACGTTCTCGCCGTCGAGCCAAATAGTCAAGCGGCTTTACGAATTCTCGGTCTCGCCATCACCGACGGACTCGGGCAAAGCGTCGAGGCCTTCGACCAGGCGATAAAGGTGTTCGGCAAACTCACCAGCGACTACGAGCGCGTCTACCACCAAGGTGTCGCGTGGGAGCGGCTTGGCAAGGCCCACCTCGCACGCTCAGAGGCGCACGGGGCGCTGACGGCGCTTGAACACGCGCTTGAACACTTTGAGCGCGCTTCCGCACTCGCTCCTCCGGGCGCCGCCGACGCAATCTTGCGATGGAACCGGTGCGTGCGTTTGATGCAATCCGATCGCGCCCTGCAAGATGCGTTGGATGCGCCGCTATCAAGACAACCAGGGCTTGGCGACTGACGCTCTGCTAGCCTGGAGTGCGATGCGCGTTCATGACCGGTGGTTGTGCATTTGCCTCGCCTCAGCGTTCGCAGGGTGTTCTGCGATCGATGCAGGACTCGATGCAGAAGTCCTTCATGGCGGGATGCCTGATGCCGCGCCCGACGCGGGCCTCGATGCGGCGGTTGATGCAGGGCAAGACGCAGGGCGCGACGCGAGCGTCGCCGACGCGGGCCTCGATGCGGCGGTTGATGCAAGGCCCGATGCGGCGGTCGTCGACGCGGGCCTCGATGCAGCGCCTGTGCCCGGCAACTGCGCGCCTGCCGCCCTCGCCTGGGCTCAGAATTTTATCACCGCGAACAACCCCAGCCGCACGCTTTATGTGGCGACGTCCGGCGATGACAACAGCGGCAGCGGAGCGCTGACATCTCCGTATGCGAGCATCGGGAAGGCGCTGCGGTCCGCGCTGCCTAGAGACAAAATCATCGTCAAGGCCGGCACCTATTCTAACATGTGCGCCAGCAACTACGTGGCGTCGGGCGCCCAAGGGACCTCAGCAAACCCCATTTGGGTACGCGGTGAGGCCGGTGCCATCGTCGACTGCGGAGAGGGGGCAAGCGGAACACACACCGCGTTACAGCTCATCGGCGTCAAGTATCTCATCCTGGACAACCTCGAGTTCCGCAACGCCGGGGTGCACTTGCTCCAAATCTACAACGACGGAGGCAGCCGCGGAAATCCGACCGGTCTTCTGCTCAAAGGCATCAAAGCGCATCATGCTGGCGAAGCCTGCTTGAAGGTTTCAAAGACCGACGACATCTCGGTGGAAGATTCGGACTTTTCGAATTCCGGCCTCGCATCCAATAACGACACCAGCTTCTACTCCGGTCAGGTTCTCGATTTTGTGGGCGTCCACAATGGCCGTGTCATCCGAAACAAGGTGCACGACGCGCTGGGCAATGGGCAAGGCAGTTTACCAAACTCTCTCATCAATTTTAAGGGTGGATCGCAGGACATCCAAATCGCTCACAACGATTTGTGGAACGCCGAAACGGCCGTCTATTTGGGTGGCTACACGGGTGGAACTTACTTTTACCCCGCGACCGCGACCTACGAAGGGCTAAGGGTCGTTGCCTATTCGAACGTGATCAAGAGCAGCATGCAGAAACCGTTTCAAGTCGTCGGTTGTCATCAATGCGCCGTCTACAACAACACGACTTACGCCGACGTGCCCGCCGCGGCGGTTCGAGCGCTCACGGGCAACGCTTACAATTGCACCAAGTGCTCGCACACGATCGATTTGCAGGTCAAAAATAACATTTTCTTTTTCTCGGCGAGCGCCGCACCCTTCAGCCTTTTCCAAGGCTCGGCGGCAGATACTGGCGGACTCGTTCAAGCCAGTAACCTCTGGTACGCGCCTGGGAAATCCGCCTCCAGCATGAGCTCCGAAGTCGCAGTGGTTGGAGCGCCTGGAGCAAAGATCGATCTCGACCCAAAGTTTGTGTCGGCGCCAACGAACCTTGCGCTTCAAGCGGCGAGCCCCGCGAAGGGCGCCGGCGTGACGACCCCTTACGACGGGAACTACGACGGGCTCTGTCGCGTGGCACCGTGGAACATCGGCGCCTACTGAGATGGACGACCCCACGCGACGACGTGTCTCCACCTGGTTGCTGTCCTGCGCCGCCCTTGTGTTTGTAATGGTCGTGGTGGGCGGCATCACCCGACTCACGCGTTCGGGTCTGTCGATCACCGAGTGGAAGCCCATCCTTGGGGCACTGCCACCTTTGGGTGAGGCGCAGTGGCTCGCCGAGTTTCATCGCTACCAGGCGTCGCCCGAGTACCTGCAAGTGAACCGGGGGATGGGGCTCGAAGCCTTCAAGCAGATTTACTATGTGGAATGGTTCCATCGGCTGCTCGGCAGGCTCATCGGCGTCGTGTTCTTCGTGCCGATGATCTACTTCCTCGTCCGTCGTCAGGTCTCTCGCACGCTTGCGCCACGCCTGGTCCTGCTCTTTGGGCTGGGCAGCCTGCAGGGTGCGCTGGGGTGGTTCATGGTGAAGAGTGGTTTGGTCAACGAGCCACGCGTCAGCCAGTATCGCTTGACCGCGCACCTGGGTGCGGCGCTGCTGATCTACGCCTACCTGCTTTGGCTCGGCTGGGACTTGCGTTACGGCGAAGGGCGAGAGGGGCGCTCTCTTCGTTCCCCTCGTTCCCATTGCGCCGCGGCTGTCGCAGGACTCGTCTTTGTGATGGCCATGTCAGGAGGCTTCGTGGCTGGACTTCGCGCAGGCTGGGGCTTCAACACCTTTCCTCTGATGGCCGGTGGCTTCTTCCCGCCCGGAATGTTCGACCTCGACCCCTGGTACCGCAATTTTTTTGAAAACCGAGCGACGGTCCAGTTCGATCATCGCTTGATTGCGTACGTGTTGGCGCTGGTCGTTCCGGCCTTCGGAATATGGATGGTACGCCAGCCAATCAACCTTCGGGCCCGCCGTGCCGTATTCCTTCTGATGGCCATGCTCGCCGTGCAAGTGACGCTTGGGATTTTGACGCTCGTCCTGGTGATCCCCACACCACTCGCCGTCGCGCATCAGGCTGGAGCATTGCTGCTCTTCACGCTCGCACTCTTTGTGTGGCATCAGGTTCGACCGGCCGGTGAAACAGCGGAGGCAACGTGAGCCATGAGCGCGGAGCAGTAGGGTCAGCGAGGGATCTCAAAATTCTTGCACGCTTCGTCGAATGTCGTGAGGACGTTTCCGAGGCCCACTGACAAATCGCCGTCGCAGATCGAGCTAAAGAGGGCCGACTTGCCGACCTCGCCGGCAAAGCCCTTGAGGCGTGTCGCTTCGATCGCGTTGCCAAAACTTGAAACGCACTTGGTTGCCCCGGCGACCACAGCCGTTGCCCACCGCGCACGGCCTTGCTTGAGCGTATCGAAGAATGCGACGTAGGTACTTGTCGGCTCGGGCGCTGAGAGGGTTGAGCACGCAGCATTCTGTGGCTGGGTGACGTCGAGCTTCTTGGTTGAACAGTCGTCTTCGTCGGTGAGGTAGACAATGCCGAGGAGCGCGTCGTCGCGCAAAAATCCCTTGTTGGTGTCCGCGAGCCGGGCTCCGAGCGCGCGCATGCTGCTCTCGAGTGGTTGCTCCCAGCCCGGACCCGCAAGGCCCACTTGCGCAATCGTCTCGAAAGTTGACGATACGTTCGCATCGCTTCGTTCGAGCCAGGGCCTCGTCATGTTGGACGTCGAGCGGAACTTGCCGTTGTCACCCTTCTGGTATTCGGTGGGCTGGGTCTTACCGTTTATTTCCTTGGTCACGTTGATGTCGACGCCGGTCGTCGTCACCGCGATGCGGTAGTCGATGGGCGTGCCGCTCTTGGATGTGAGCTTGTTGAGCACGTCAAAGAACTTGGGAAAGTTTGCCACGAGGTTGGTTTGCTCCTCCCGCATTGAGAGCGAGTCGTCGATCACAAACACGATGTCCATCTTCTTGCAGCTCGTGTCGTTGCTCGTGGTGCCGATGCCGAGGGCTCCAGAGTCGCCATGCAGCGACGCTCCTGCGTCTGCACTGTCGCTTGAGACGTCGAACTCCGCGCCCGCGTCTCGCGGCGCGCTGCATGCGTTGAGTGAAACGAAACCGGCGGCGACGACACAGCGGAAGATCATGGGCGTGGGCATGGGTACAACTTAAGGGGCACCTTACCGTCTTCCAGAATTCGGTAGTACCGTGGGCGCAATGAGACGAATGGGTGCGCCTCATCGCCACCGGACGATCGCAATCGTCAATGTTTTCCGCGGTCCAATCGACGACCAGGACTCCGGCGTGTTCATGCTCACTTCTTAAAAAAGTGAGGAAGGCCAGTCGCGGTTTCGCAAACGAGTGCCGCCAGGGACAGCGTGCCGCCGAGCAAGAGCATCGCGTGGGCGTTTCCGAGTAACTGAAAGAGGGGCTCGAACATCGAATGACTCCGGGGCAAGTGGCGCTCGTGGTTGGGCGCCGTTCGAGTGTGCTGACGCTTGGCGCGCTCGTTCATTACAGGTGGCGCCCAACGACGGCGTGACCTCGCGATACGGCAGCGCTGGCGCCCAATGACGACGCAATGGCGGGCTCGGTGAATGCGGGCAGCACTGGGCCGCGCACAATGTGGACAGCCCCTGATTGTCCAGGGGCTCAACGGGAGCTGCATCAATGAATCACGCATCGAACATCCGGTCCAAGAGCACCGTGAACCTTCGCGGCTGCCTTCCGGTGGCTGCTCTTCTCGCCTCATGCGCCGCCGCACTCGTGAGCCCCTCGGCAAACGCCGACCTCACGTATTCGCGATACGATAGCTCGACGAGCTTTGCCGCCATCGTCACGGATATGCCGGACTTCGATCAAAAATGGGAAGGATTCACCGGCAGCACGGGGCGAGCCATCGAAGCGCCTCTCCCCAACGATGGAAACATGTACTGCGGTGCAGCCGCCGCGGCGAACGTTTATGCGTACATCGCGACGCATGGGTATTCTTCCCTCATCACCGTCCCAGTGTTACTCGAGCCAACGGGCAACCTCTGGAACGACGCATTGATTTCTCTCTGGGACAAGAACCTCGTCGGGAACATTGGATCAGACATCGGGGTGGATGCGGAGGACGGAACTGGCCCCGAGGCGATCGAAGAGTTCTTCAGGCGCGCGCTCCCGAGTAGCGACTTCTCGTCGGACACGAACTGGAATGCAACCTTCCCCGAAGTCGGCAAAGAGCTCACTGACGGCAACTTGGTGATTGTGCACCGCGGCAGGTACCGATTGAACTCAAGCGGAAAGCTCGCGCGCGTGAACGGTCACCACGTCACGGCGGTCGGGGCCCTCGCGGGTTCATCGAGTTTCCTCTGGGTGCGCAACTCAAACGACGTGGTCGACAGCACCTACCAGCAGTCGGCATTCCAAACCCACGGCTACAAGATGACCGACAAAGCGACGGCCGTAACGGGAGGCTCCTATGCGACGGTGCGGTGGGAAATGACGCCAACAGACGGTGGCACCGACGGAGGCAGCGCCGGCGATAGGCTGTTCTTGGAGAGTTACGTCGTTGTTCGTCCGAAGGCGGGCGTGGTGCTTAGGAAGCCATAGGGTCGGCACGAGAACCTTCTACGGCATTGTGACCGACAGCATCGATCGCCAGCAGGGCGCGCGCTCCTTTGCGTGTGACGCAGCGCTCAGAGCCAACGACCTTGACCCCACCCTTTGGCGCAAAGGTTTCGTGAGGCGCTGCGAGAAGGCTCTTGCGGCCAAGGGCAAGGATCCGGTGATGGACCCTGACGAAACCAAGGACTGATGACATGTCAAATGAGGCGGAAGGCGAGGTCCAAACGCCCGTTGAAATTCTGGTTGCGGATCACCGTCGCTTCCTAGCGTTCGTGCGATCACGCGTGAAAGACGAGGGGGTCGCCGAGGAGATCCTGCAAAACGCGTTCGTCAAGGGCATCGAATCACTACCGCAGGCGGTCGATGGTGGCCGAAGTGGTTGACAAATACACAGTTGGGATCCAGGACGGAGAGCATGACTATCTTGATTATTGGCGGCACACGAGGGACGGGAAAAATCTGTGTGGAGCAGCTTCTTGCGCAGGGCAAACAGGTGCGACTCGCGGCTCGCAACGCCGAGAAGGCACGTAAGCTTTTCGGCGATCGCGTCGAGCATGTCGTCGTCGACTTGGCTCACCCAGACGGTGCGCTGAAGCGCGCGTTCGACGGTGTGGAGCAGGTTGTCTTTACCGCTGCGGTCGGTGCCGGCCCGGCGAAGGAGAGCGAGGTTCGGGCCGTAGACTTCGAAGGCGTCGTCGCCACAGTGACCGCAGCGGAGGAAGCGGGTTTTACGGGGCGATTCGTTTACATGACGACAACCGGTGTTCACCACCGTTCGGCGTTCATGGGGTTTCTCAATTTCATCAAAGGCGATCTGTCTGGATGGCGGGCCCGCGCGGAGCAGGCGATCACCGAAGGTGGGCTCGACTATGTCATCGTGAGGGCTGGCGCGCTTACGAACGGGGCGGGTGGCCAGGCGCTGCAGATCACAGCGGGCGATCGACCGCTGACATTCGGAACCTGGGTCAACCGTTCTGACGTTGCGGCCGTGATTCTTGAAAGGCTCTTTGCAAGCGACGCGTTGCCGCGGGACATATCGGTCGTGCACGCTTGATTTCGCCTTGAGTTGACCATCGGCGGCGCTCGCGAGCACGCCCACGCACTTGGCGCGAACGAGAAGCCGTTTGGCATCACTGCGCAATGCAACCCGGGGCCGGACGGCCAGAGTCCTATCGAGCCGACTTCACGGCTCCAGACATAAGGCGGTAGTGGACATGAGATCGACCATTTGGCGAACCTTGGCATTCGTGTGGCTCGGAGCAAGCATTTTGGGGGGTTGTGGCTCCGCGAGTGAACCCGAGCCCACGGGGCCGGAAACAGGCGGTGGGTCTGGCAAAACGCCGTCGAGCTCGACGCAGTCAACATCGTCAAGCACCTTTACATGCACCATCAACAGCAGAACCTACGAGTGCCCTAGCGACGAAGCCTGGAAGCAGTGCGCCACGAAGGGCAACACTTCAGGCTGTTCGCGCAAGTAGCAAGGTCCCGATAGGGCGGCCGCGCCCCGCGGTGCGTATTCCGCTCCCCTGTCAGTCATAGTTCGCACGAAGCTTCTCACTTAGACCTTCGCAACGCCGGGCGCGGTTTTCATATCGCCCACCTCATTGAGCCCAACCGTTTGGGATTGTCGCGCAATGAGTTCGTTGGTCTCGCGCTCACGCAGACTCTACCCAAGGACCGCTTCAATTGAAGCATATACAGTTACGAATACATGGAGCATTGGCGATCGCCTCGAGTAATGTGAACTCGCCCGTCGCGCAGCCTACTTGGTGGGTGTCACCGCACCGCTCAAGAATTCGAGCGCCGTTTCGCGGAAAAGTGACAGACCCGGTTCTTCGATCGGCAGGTGCTCACAGTTTGGCAACTCGACGAACTGCGTCTTCACCGGGAAGCGGTCGAGGACTTTCTTGCTGAGCGCCGTCGGAGTCCATCGATCGGCACCAGGATGCGCGAGAAGGACTGGGCAACGATCGAACTGCTCAGGTTCAAGCGGTGGCGTATAGGTCATCCATGAATGGAAAAAACCGAGCGGTACACGATTGCCTCCGCCCACTGGATCGCGCGAAACGATCGCGTTGATCTCGGCGACCATGGAGCCGCCAACGTGGCGCGAACTATTCCACGACGCGCTTCGCGATCCCCGACGGGGGACACTGCAGCTGCGAGCATGCCACGCACCTACTCCGCGTGAGAAAGAGCGCCTGACAACGGTGCAATGGCCTCCGCAACTGCGGCCCCACCACCGAGCGTCATGAGCGCGGCCCAGCAGGCCTCCGCCACCTCGGGCGATTTCGCGAGTGCAACAGCGCGGTAGAACTTCGCCTTGATTCTTGTCTCCGCTCCGACACTCGCAAACGAGCCTTCGGGAAGATCGCGACGTTCCGTGAAACGCTGACCATTCGTCAGCCGAAGGGTTACGCGCGAAGGAAAGTAAAGGGGGACGCCCCGCGCATCGAGGGCCTCATCGGGCGCAGTGTGACGTTGGGCGACGCCACGAATCAAGGTTCCGATGTCAGACATCGACAGCGCGCTGGAACGATACTCGCGTCGATAACTGGAGGCGATGTGGGCGAGATCGCGCGCAGTGAGAGCTCCAATCGCTGCACGACCTGTCTCGAGCCCCATGGCGCTTTGCACGACTCGCGCCGACAACAATGGATCGTGAACTAACTTGACCTTGTCCCGTAGGGACCGAAGGGGCGCTTCCTCTTCATGAAGAACCGCTGGATGCAGCTCACCCGTTGTGAGTTGTCCGCGTCGCAACATGAGCGCCGTCAGAAGGCGCAGATCAAACGTGACACCCACCGCAGTCAATGGCTCATCCTGGGCGTAGCTTGCGGCAAAGCGACTCACTTCAGTCGCAAGTTTGGTCGTCTCTATTCTCACGGATGCGATGTCGTCAGAGGCGATCGGTCCGGTTTGATCCAGAATGCGCGCAAGCGCTGTACAGGTCGTCTGGTGGTAGAAGCAACCGGGGTAGGTCTTGCACGCCAACGTCGACGTTACCCATGTTTTCCCGAGACCGCCGAGCATCCCTCGAAGCGGAAGGAACGAGAATCGGCTCCAAAAGCCGCGCTGGTCGTCGAGTACGCGAGGGTCGCCGGTCATGCCGGCGCGAGCCAGGTACGCGGCTTGGATGCCAGTGCATGTCGGAGTTGCGGCTGTCAGAAGCTTGCTCGTGGGCCGCATGAATCCGGGTTGGAGCGGAAAAGTTGGCTGATAGAGCGCGATCGAAAGGGCGTTTGTTGTCCGTTCACGATCGAGTCCGAGCAGTTTGGCGGTTGCGGCAGCCGCGCCGATCAAATGAATGAACGACCACATCTGGCCGTTTAGTGGCCCAAAGAAGCTTGAGGCCCCCAGCCGCCCGCCGAGTTCATTCGCAATGACAATGGCAAGAAGCAAATCGTCAATTTTCTTGTCTTCACTCTCGGCGACCGCCAGTGAGGCGAAGACGGCAGAGTGGCCCGTGTGCCCCATCCACACAATGTCGTCGAAGTCGTGGGTCATGGCGGCTGCCGCGTTGCACAGGACCGCATCAAGGATGGGTCGCTTCTGCCCATCGAGCAGAGTCGTCGCGCTACCGCTGTTGCCACCAAGGGCATCCGCGGCGTCGATGACCTCGCGCGCTTCCGGGGCAGCCTGAGCCGCGAACGCCGCGGCAAGCATGTTTGCAAGTTGCAGGCGCGCAGCGAACATGACTGTCGCGGGCACATCGGCAGGGCTAACTCCTTCGATCCATGCGGCGAAGGAGCGCAGGTCGTTCTGGCTCGACGGGGTGGTCATCAGGCTCGGTGTGAAGCCAAACGGGAAGTGGCGCCATTCTTTGTGCGTGCCAACGGCCTTCCCTAGCGCGACAAGTCCAGCCTTGCGGGGTCGGTCCTCCTTGCGGGAAAGAGGACCCGAGCTAGTTACCCGCCCTGAATTGACCCGGCGTCTGGCCTGACCAGCGCAAGAACGCCGAGTGAAATGCCGCATGGCTTGAAAAGCCAAGCTCGAACGCGACGGCGCCTATCGTAAACCCTGGTCGCCGGAGCAACTCGCGCGCGAACACGTAGCGCACATCGTCCAGTACCCCAGCAAAGGTTGTCTCCTCGTCGGCCAGTCGCCTCTGAAGCGTGCGAGCGGAAATTCCACAGGCGCGCGCAGTCTCCGTGAGCGTTGCGCGGCCAAGTGGGAGCAGCGAGATGAGCGCGCGTTGCACGTGAAGCGCTGTTGCCGCCGAATCAGGCAACTGCGTCGCGAGAGTCTCAACGCGCTCTTGGACGAGTTTCCGAAGCTTGGGCTGCGATCCAACACTGGACCGAGCCAGGTCGCTTCGTGAGAAGGTGATCGTGTGTCGAGGCGCATCGAATCGGACATTCGAACCGAAGAGTCGACCGAAGACGGCGTGGTGGCGCGCGCTTCGCTTGAGGGTGACAGCAGCGGGCACAAGGGAGCCACCCACCACTTGTCGCCCGAACGTTGCGGCACGACCAAGCCAAAACTCGTAGAGCTCGGGACGAGGCAGGTCGACGAGGTCTCGTCCGGTGACTTCAAGCGACATCCCCTCGTCGCTGCGTCGCGCGGTCACTCGCTCTCCTTCGGAGAAGAGCCGAAAAAAACGCACGAGTGGTCCGACTGCCTCATCGAGCGTGTGACTCAAAAGCGCGAGCTGGGCGACCCAAGACTCGGCGGCCTCGCCCACGCGCTCCGCGATGAGAAGGGCGACCGGTTCATCGGGAACGTGAGCCGCGAGGTAATCCCAGAGTCGCCGGTAAGATTGGTGATCGATGCGGCCCTCATCCATGTCGACGACAGACGCGGCAGGGCCCATTGCCGCGAGCATCTCGCCCCTCGATAGGCCGATGCTTTCCGCGCCACGCAGAATCCCGCGCACAAGTTCGGACGCAACCGTGTGCAACTTCGGCGCTGCGCCTTGGGCGTCGTCTTCCAGCCCCATACGAGCAGTCCCCTTCACCGCAGAAAGGCGGACCCCGATGGTATCAAGCTCGGTCCCGAGCGTCCACGTTCGGTCCCAGGCCTGTGAACTGCGCGTGAGGTTGGTCATGGGTCGTTACGAATGACCCGCAAGTTCACGAAGGTGGGTGCTGTGCCCTTTTTGGACAGCAACGCCAGGTCGGAATTCGACGGTCCCGTGTTGCCAAATGCGCTCAGCGGAACACTAAAGGTCGCGGTGTGCAGCGCGCCCTGAGCAAGGCCGGTTGTGTCGACAACGTAGTTCACTCGAGACGAGCCTTGTGGATAGACCGCGAGGGTCCACGCACTGCTCGTCGCTGGCGTTACGTTCGGAGAAAAGACGACCTTCACAATCCAACCCGCAGCGACGCCGGTCGCTACGTAGGCGTTGCCTAGCTGAAAGAAGAGCCCAGGCTTTGCAGCTGCTGTGTTGATCGTCCGGCCTTCGTAAACGGACCCCGCGTAGGGGCCGCTATTGTTGCCGGTGAGCCCAACGAATCCCGCCGCATCGAACAGCGGAGGGTTCGTGTCCTGCCCACGCGATGTGTCGATCTCCGCTCCGTAGGTGGCGCGGAACTCGCGGGCCGCCTGATGGCCATCAACGGTTAGGTCGCAGAAGCGACCGCTGTAGGTCACCAGTGGCGTTGTCACGGCGGCGGATTCGTACGTCTTGGTATCGCTGCCCGACGCGTCGACCTGGTAGGTCTGCCCCACTGCAGTTGAGTAGTCAAGAGTCTTGCCAGATTGCACAGATGTGGCTGCCGCAAGAACGCGTGCGGTGTCGGCCGCGACGTCGGCGCCCGCGAGCGTCGCACCGTTCACACCCGACTGCGTGAGGTCGCAAAATGCCTCCGGCGCGTTGGCGGTGGTGCGCCCAACGTTCTTGTTGAGCCAGTCGAAAAACTCGTACGCGCCAGCGCCCTTGATGGCGTCATAGTCAAAGTAGCAGGGGCGGTACGCCGCCCAATTCGCGCTCGTCGCGAGTGCCCACAGGGCAGCCTTGTCAGAGAGCGCTGGGCAATACGAGGGACGACCGTATCCCTGTGAGGGAATTGTTGAGCCGGTGACCAGCAGACTGTTGGCTCCAAGCGCTACCGCCGAGAGAGCATAGAGGCGGAACAGTCGATACTGCGCGACTGTTGCCGGCGTGCGTTCGAGAAGCTCAAGGTCGGTATGAAACCGAAGCTCCTCTTCTTTGCCCGCGACGGGTCGGTACGCTTTGTAGGTCGCGTCGTAGTAGCGCGAGCGAATGAGCTGGGCGAACGAAAGCGCACGAATCATGTCAGGCCCATGCGTGGCTACCTCGGCACCTTCGCGCGCAGCCGCGTTGGCAAATCCCATAAACGCGGGTCCACCCTGAGCGATATTGACCATGGCCTTGCCCGCGGGGATTCCTGCTGCGATTGCATCGGTCACCATGAGCTCTTCCCACGCATCACGTTCGGCGGCCGTTTTGAAGTATCCAAGGCCGAGCAGATATGGCGTGTATCCGCCCTCGGCGTTCACCTGTACAAAGCGCATGATGTCGCGCGTGTCGTAGGTCCCGAGCATGTGTGTTGCGAAGGCCGCGTAGAATTTCTTACGAAGCGCCTGGAACGTAGGGTCCCAGGGCGCATACTCGTACCGCCCTTTCGCGTTCCAATCGGCGTAGTCCGCAGCAATAACGGCGCACAGGCTGGCGCTTGCGCCGTACGTGGTCTTGCAGTCGCCAACGAGGTCCAAGCGCTGCGCGCCGAGGTCCTTCCAGTAGTCAGGCCCAATTCCACCGAACTCACCGTTTTCCGAGAACGACCAACGCAGTTGCCCGGTGCACGCAGCATCATCGGCAAGAAATTTGGTCCCCAGCGACGACCCGAGGGGATTCGGGTACCAGCTGTCGCCGCCCCACAGGTTCGTATCGCTCGGGGAGGTCCCGCCCGGGGTGGTGAAGGGCGCTCCAGCGTTGAACCAGGGATTCGACGCGCCAACGGACATCGTTGCGGGTGTTCCATTTTCTTTGCACCAGCTCTCGGAAGACGTCCAAAGCGTTCGCGCTCCCTCGCGGGTCCATGCGCGAGCGACTCCCGATACGCCCGTTTTGCCATTCAGGTAGTCTTCCCATGCAGCTCTTCGAATGGACTCTTCGTCGGTTTCATACGTGCTTCCGGCTTCGTAGGTGCGAGCATCCACCGTGCTCGTCACCCACTCGCTCATCGCGCCAGTCGAAGCCGCGCCGCGTGACAGGTTGTGCAGGGGCTTTTCCCCCGTGCTGTCGTACGGACTGCCATGCCCAACGAAGACAACGCCGTGCGGAGAGCGACCGACCGACGACGGCAGGCTCCAGTCTTCCCCTGCGCAAACCGAGTGGGCAGCTCGAACAGTGGTCGAGTTGCTTATGGCGGGCGGCGTCACGCCCCATGCCACAGTTGCGCACGGGGTTGCGGTTGAGGCAGACGCGGCTTGCTCCACGGACCCTACTGACTCAGCCTGACCCGCACACGCTGTGATGGTCGTGGCAGCGAGAATCCAACGAACAGACAGCCCACCATTCCGCCCCCGCAAAACTCGCTTCGTTTTCATGCATACGTGATAACATGTGGGCAAACTCGGGCATTCTTCCGCCGCGCCAACTTCTCCTTTTTGCGTGCCAGTGCAAGTGCGCTGGGGTGGGGGTGAGCGCGACCGTGGCGTCACCTCGAAAGCGATTGTCGTCGACCGAGCGCGAGCAAGCGTCACAGTGGCGCGATGAGCACACTCGCAACTCGGTTCGTCCTCTACATGGTGGCGGGCGTCTTCATGGAGATGACATTCTTTGCGGTACGGGTTTTTCTGACCGTCAAGCCACGGGACTATCGCCTGCCCGCCACGACCTTTCTCTGGATGTACCCGGCCTATGGCTCGCTCGTCTTCATCTTTGAGCCTATTCACAACGCCATTGTCCACTGGCCATGGTGGTGGCGCGGCACGCTCTACGTCGCCGGCTGCTTTGCCGTTGAGTACGCGTTGGGCTGGGGTATCAAGCGCATCATCGGCAAGATTCCGTGGGACTACTCGTATGCGCGGACCCACATCCACGGCCTCATTCGCCTCGACTACACGCCTGTGTGGTTGCTCTTCGGCTTCGTCCTTGAGCGCCTACACACCGCGTTCTTGGCTGCAGCGCCCGTTCTTCAGAGCGCGTTGCTACGAGGGTGATCGCTTTCGGCCGGACCGAGGGTCAACAGGCGCAGTAATCAACTTGATTGACCGCATGGCTGGCCGAACCGCGCGCTTGCGGTTCCGTCGGTCCGTCTGTGACCCAGTTGCCGTCGGTTACCTGTGGCAACCTGAGCACGCGCCCCGTCGCGTTCGGCGGTTCCGCGCCCATGGTGACGCCGTGGCATCCCGCGCATCTGGACACCTTGGCTTCGGACCGTACCGTCGAAGGCTGCGGGGGCAGCGAGGCCTCACGCAGTCGGCCCTCGCCCACAGTCGCGAGCCCATAACCGGCAAGGTGGAGACCACCATAAACTCACTTCTTGAAGAAATGCGGAATGTCAGAAAAAACCGTCACGACCGCCATCAGGCCGAGAAACACCAGCAGGCCGACGGCGTGCACGATGCCTTCGGCCTTTGCGTTGGGGCGCTTGCGTGAGATGGCCTCGAACCCCAAGAAGATCAACCGGCCCCCATCGAGGGCAGGCAACGGAAAGAGGTTGAACGCGGCGAGCCAGGCGCTGACCGCGCCGAGCAGCGTGAGGTAGCTCCCGATGCCTTCGCGCGCGGCGTCGCTGAGTTCACTCACCATGCGCCCTGGACCGCCAAGCTCAACCTTTTCCTTGCCACGGATCCACCGCCCGATGGCAGTCACTTGTCCTGCGATGACCGCGGTGGGTGCCTTGAGTGAGCGGAGGCCTGCGTCGGATATAGTCAATTTTTGGTACCAAATGCGCACGTGCGGCCCGACTTGGATCTTTCCCTCGGTGGGCACCATGCGCTTCTCGGAAAGCTGGCCCCCGCGCTCGATCTGCACGACGACCTCGCGCTGCCCGGCCGCGGTCACAGCCTTGGCGAGATCCTCCCACGACTTGATCGCCGAGCCGTCGATCCCGGCGATGCGATCGCCCTCTTGAATGCCGGCCTTCGCGGCAGGACCGTCAGGGCGCGGCGCAACACAAACACTCGGTGCGTTGCAAATGAGGTCCGCGTGGGGCAATCCGGTGTGCAGCAAGCCAAAAAAGAAAAAGACCGACGCAAACAGGTAGTTCGCGAGCGACCCTGCGAATATTGTAACAATGCGTGCCCACAATGAGGCGTTTGCGTAACTGCCCTTGTCGTCTTTGTCGACTTCGTCATACGGGTTCATGCCCGCGATTTGCACGTACGCGAGGAACGGGATGATGCCGATCTGGAAGGTGGTCGGACTACCTTTGGGCTGGTGCTTCCACAGGGCCGGGCCAAACCCGATTGAAAACTTGGTGACACGCATGCCGAAACGGCGCGCTGCTAAGTAGTGACCCGTCTCGTGCACGATCATCAGCACGGCGAGTCCCAGAACTGCGACAAAGACCATCGCGGCCCAGTATAGGCGGACGGCCGAACCTTGTGATAGCGTTCTCGGCCCACTCAAAGGACGCACGCACCATGGCAAATAACGAAGGTCCCGGTCTCTCGCTCCAAGGCGGAGCGGCAATTGTAGCTCCGATTAGCGCATTTCCGAACGGCGTACCTGGCAACGCCCTCGTGCTGCTCCCGCTCTCGCCCGACGGCCAGATGAAGGAAGAGCAACTCGTCAACGGGCCGATTGCCCTCACGATGGACCAACTTTGGAAAACGCTTGGCTTCAACGGCCCCGCGGTCCAGGTGCAAGACAACGAAGGCCGTCCGATTCTTGTGGGCCTAGAAGATTTACTGTCGGGCCTCGAGCAGCACTGGCAAGCGAACCAAGACGACCTGAACTCGGCGCGCATCTACGCGCAGAAGCTGATGGAGCATCAGCGCTTCGAGAAGGCCGAGACAGTTCTCTCAAAGATCGTCGCACGTGGCGTCGACGGCAACGATTGGCTTGGCCTCGGTATCGCGCAGCTCGCACAGAAGAAGTTTGAAAAGGCAGAGAAGACGCTCACGGGCGCACAAAACCTGCTGAAGACGAACCCGCTTCCGTCGCTCCACCTCGCACGCCTCGCCAAAGAAAAAGGCGATCGCACGCAAGAGCGCACGTACGCAGAGAAGTCCCTCATGATCGACGGCAACTTCGTTGACGGTTGGGCCTATCTCTTTGGCGTTGTTCTCGATACTGAGGGCGAAGAAAAGGCCGTTGCCGCACTCGAACAACTCGCGAGCAAGCCCGAGCACAGCAAGACGGCGTCGCCGTACATCGCGCTGCAAAGCCACTTTGCTGCTGACGGTGCCGCTGACGCTGCCGCTGACGCTGCAAGGCGCGACCGGGCGACGGCGTTTGCAAAGAAGGCTGTCGAACGGGCGCCTGGCGATCCACTCGCGCTGCTCTGTCTCTCAGCGCTCTACGGCCAGGCCGAGAAGTTCGACGAAGTCGTCAAGTTGCTTGCCCCTCACGAGGCGCTCATGTCCCGTGATGTGCGCGTGGCGAACAACTACTTCCAGGCGCTCTTCGCGTTGCAAGACATGAAGCGTGTGACCTCGCTGCTCAACAAGTTGGCGACTTCGTCGCAGCAAGATGTGAAGCAGTTTGCAATTGAGCGCTCGCGAGCGGTTCAGCAGATGCTGCAGCAACAGCAACAGTCGCTACCCTCGTAAATGCGGGGGGCTGAAACCGATGGTTTCTTCCCCCCGCGCCCCCCCACTTCCTTTGGTGCGGGACACGTTGTAAATGCGCTTGACGATCTGGGCGTGCGACACGCTCTCGCGTGTCGATGGTTTGGGTGACCTGGCCGCTCGCGTCCCACGCTTTGCGTGGGATCGCTCGTCTGGGTTGTTGGAGACGTTGGTGACCTGCAAGGTTGGTTCTTGCGGTTGACTCGGGCGATCGGGGGCTGGGAGCTTCAGTGGGCGGGGTGGCCTTCGACGAGCATGCGTTCGAAGGCTTCGACTACCTCGGGTGAGGGGGTTAGCGTCTTTGTTTGGCCCTCGTTCTGGACTTGCCAGACCCATGAGCCGTCGGGTTGGGCGATGCGGGTGGCTTCTCCGCGTTCTTCGGCGTGGAGCATGTAGTGCGCGAATTCTTCGGGGTCGATTTTGGGCACACCGATGCGTTCAAGACGCCGGGCGGCGGCGCTTGCGAGGGCGCTTACCTTGTTCTTTTTGGCCATGCGGCACGCGGTACCACAGCCGCGATCGCGTCGCCTTAAGTTTTGTCCGCCTTCGCATGGGGGTCTACTTGAGAACGGGACGCAGCACCGCTTTGCCGGCGATGACTTCGACCCGAAAATCGACGTCGCGACCGTGCTTCTCTTTGAGGCGCGCCTCGGTTTCGATCACCGCGTGTTTCATTTTGGCGAGTGAAACCGCGGGGCTGTCGTCGCCCGCCACGCGCCGGCTTTCCATGTAGGCACCGTAGAGTACCTCGACGCGGTCGTCAGCGCTTGGGCGCGCGCTGGGGTCGGGTGGCACGCCATGCTGGGCGGGGACGATCGAGGCGAGTGGCGTACCGGTGCGGGGGGGGGCCGAACGCGGGGCCTCGTCGAGCAT
This sequence comes from Nannocystis exedens, assembly GCA_945865595.1. GTDB lineage: Bacteria > Myxococcota_A > Polyangia > Polyangiales > Polyangiaceae > JAHFDX01. The sequence goes on from CAMBEV010000006.1 coordinate 26,721, forward strand.
GCGTTTTGCGCGAAGCACGTGGCGCCGGTACGTGCCCTCTTCGATCTGCCGGCAGACGCGCGCCCAATGCGTCTGAAACATATTGTAACGCTGAATGAGCATATTGAAGCGAAAGCGCAGACGCGTGTTTCGAATGGGCTCTTTGCGCAAAAGATAAATGCGCCTTTCGACTTCCTTGCGAGGGACGTGCGGCTCGATGCGCTCGAACCCCATGAAGTACTGATCATAGAGCGCGCGCAGCCGGTCGAGTCTCGTCTCGACGTCTGCGAGCAGCTGCTCTACCTCACGAAGATCCATGCGCGCCTTTCCGTAACCATAGGGCCCTTTCGGATACGGAATCAGGATTTTAGGGTCGCTCGCATTTTCGCGGCCATGTCCGCTCCGAGCTCAGCCGAGCGCTTGGTCGCGACTTCGACCGCGTCGATCAGCGTCTTGCGCAGCGCGCCGGACTCGAGCGTATGAAGGCCCGCGATCGCAGTGCCCCCAGGGCTCGTCACCATGTCCTTCAGGCGGCCTGGGTGCTCTCCCGTTTCGAGGAGCAGCTTCGCTGAGCCATACACGGTTTGCGCCGCGAGCATGAGCGCGGTGTCGCGATGCAGGCCCACCTTCACGCCGCCATCGGCAAGAGCTTCGATGATGAGCATGATGTACGCCGGACCACTGCCTGAGAGGCCTGTCACCGCGTCGAGAAGCCCCTCGTCGAGCACCACCGTCCGACCCACTGCATCGAACAACCTCTTCGCAAGCGCCACGTCGGCCTCCGTGGCATGTGTTCCCGCCGACAATGCGGTTGCGCCGGCGAGCGCCGTGGCTGGCGTGTTCGGCATCGTTCGCACCACGCGTGCGCCCTTGGGCAATCGCGACTCGATCGACTCGATGGGAACGCCCGCCGCGACGCTGACGACCAACGTTTCGGGTCGCACATCGTGCCCCACTTCGGTGAGCACGCGATCGATCACTTGCGGCTTTACCGACAGCACAAGCACGTCAACGTTCTTGACTAGAGCGTGGTTGTCACTCGCAATTTCGATACCGTGCAGCCGCTTCAGGTGCTCGAGGCGGTCGGCCTTCACGTCGCCCGCGATCACTTGCTTGGGCGTCACAACACCTGCCACGATCATGCCCTTGATAAGCGCTTCGGCCATGTTGCCCGCGCCAAGAAACCCGATGGTCTTCATAGACCCACTCCTAGCAAAAATGGCTTCACCGTTAACAGAACATTGTCGGTTACGAAGTCTTCCACGAGACCACGCACCTTGCCCCCATCGACGCCCAAATCGTCGCACACGCGTTCGAAGCGAGCGCGGAGGACGGCCTTTCGTGACTGCGTGGGGTCATCAAAGAGCGCGGCGAGCCACACGATGCCTAGCACCACGACCTTGTCGACGCCTGATATGCCGGCGTGGCGCTTGCCGAGCACAACGGGGACGCCGTGGCCAATGTGTGCGAGCGCTTCTTCGCGATAGCGGCGAGGAAGGAGCAAGCGACCGATGGCCGCGGCGAGTTGAATGCCGACACCCGGTTCGCGATCCGAGAGTAGGTAACGAATACCCTCGACCGCACCGAGGCCCACAAGCCTGCGCGTGTCGACGAACTTCTGTGCACCGGCGCGCCCTTGCTCGAACTCTTGTGCATCGATGCCTAACTTGGATGCAACCGCACGAATTGCGACCTCCTCGCGTGGGTCTAGCGTGTCCCATGCAGCTGCGAGCCACGCGCCACGGATGACTGCGCGCGCCACAGCGGTCTCGACTTCGCCGTATGGTTCGATGCCGCTTGGGGCGATCGGCGCCTCATGGAACAGCAGCTGCGCGTCGCCGTCATCGAGGCCAAGCGAGGCGATGAACGACGCGACCATCAGCAACTCCTCGCTGTCGAGGTGACCATCGGACGCGAGCACCGCACGCAGCGTCCGCGCCGCGAGAGCGCCAATGCGCTTAACACGCTGAGTCTCTTTCTCGGTGGGCCTCAACGAGAACAGCGAACGCAGTCCACGCGAGCCGATCTCAAGCGTCACCTTTTCGGCAATCACGCCCATCATCGGTAACCACACCGGTGGCGCAATGGGCGCGAGCAAGCGCGACGACGCCGTTACCCACGCATCGTACTGTGCGAGCATGCGCGGCATCTGTGCGCCGTTAAGCACAGCGGCGTACGCTTCGGTCCTGCGCTTGCCAAGTCCCTCAAGGGTGTCTGCGACATCGTCGCCGCCTGCCGCAAATGCAAATATCGCGTCTTCGGTTACAATTTGGACTAAGCCCGAAACGGCGGACGGATCAAGCAAGGGCGAAACCGCGAGTGGGTCGACCGTAGCCATTGTCACACAAGCGCCGCACGTGCGTTGCGGGCGGCTTCGTCGCGTTCTTTCATTGACTCAAGAATGATCACCGCGGTCTCTTCGATCGCGCGGCCCGTCACGTCGATTACAGGCCACTCAGGATGCGCGTTGAAAAGGCGCCTCGCGTAGTTAAGCTCTTCTTGCACTTGCTCGCGCAGGCCGTAGCTTGCGTCGCCAGGCATGCCCAGCTGCTTGAGACGCGCGCGGCGGATTTCAACGAGCGTATCGACGTCGATCGTGAGGCCCACGACGCGATCGCGCGGGGTCTCTTCGAGCTCGGGAGGAATCGCGATGCCAAGCACGAGCGGCAAGTTCGCGACCTTGAACCCGCGTTGTGCGAGCAGCGTCGAAAGCGGCGTTTTCGACGTACGACTCACGCCCACGAGCACAATGTCAGCTTTCTTGAAATTACGAGGTTCTTTACCGTCATCACTCTTGACGGTGAACTCGACCGCTTCGATGCGGCGAAAGTACTCGTCTGAGAGCGGCATCATGCTGCTTGGCATGTTGATGGGTTGCCGCTCGAGGAACGTGCCGAGCTTGCCGATCAGCGAACCGATGAGATCGAGGGCCTCGATTTTCAGATCGTGACTCTGCTGGTGGATGTACTCGCGCAATTCGGGGCTCACCACCGTGAACACGACGAGCGCGCCGTCGCGACCCGCCGCCTGGAGAATGGGTTTAGCCGCTTCTTTGGTGCGCACGCGCGTGTGCACACGCAGCCGCGCACCTGAATGTGGGAACTGCAGGATCGCGGCGCGAACCGCACGCTCTGCAGTTTCACCTGTCGAATCGCTCAGCACATCAACGAAGCGGACTTCCACCGGGCACCTCCGCTGCGACCGTACCGCACCCCATAAAATCGAGGCGACCAAACACCGCGCGCACCTCGACCTTGGCGCCCGCGAGAATTGCCTCACGGCCACCTTCTTCGCGATCGACCAAGCAGAGCACCGCAGGCACTTCGTAACCCGCAGCGCGCAATTTATCGATCGCCTTGAGCGTCGAGCCACCCGTGGTGATCACGTCCTCGAGGAGCACCACCTTTGTGCCCGGGGCAAGATGCGCGTTGCCTTCGAGATCACGGCGACTTCCGTGGTCCTTCACTTCTTTTCGCACGTAGATCGCATCGAGCGGCGTCCCCGCGAGGGCCGATGCATAGGCAACCGCACTTGCGAGAGGACAGCCTCCGAGCTCAACACCTGCCACCGCGTGCGGAGCAAAATCAAACGCCATCGGTAACATCACGACCCCGACCAGCGCGTGCGCCTGGGCCTGCAGGATCGTCTGCTTGCAGTCGATGAAGAAGTCACTCTCACGACCTGAAGCGAGGATGACGTGCTTTCGCCGAAACGAATGCACCCGAAGCAGCTCAAGCAACTGGTCGCGAGCATTCATGACGCGACGCTCACCGCCGCTTCGCGATAGCGCCCTTGACCTTTTTGAGCACCGGCACGACGAGCGGCGGTGGACCCTTCTTCTCGGGGGTCGCTGAAGAGTGTGATCCATTCGTCCTGGTGGCGAGCACGGACGGAACCACACGCGGAGCTGGCGCCTTCAGCTCGGGCCGCGCCGCGGTCCTTTCGACGCGTGGCGCCTCCACGTGGGCGGGGCGTGCAGCTGGGCGTGCGGCTGGGCGTGATATCAACTTACCTGACGATACGCCGCCGCCTGCTTGAACTTGGCCGCGCACGAGCGCGCCGTGTGCGATGGATACGCGTGGCGCCTTGAGATCGCCGACTACGCGCGCGCCGGCCTCAAGCGCGACCAGCTCTTGCGCAATGATGTCGCCCTTGACGGCCCCGCGCACGATGACGATCCGTGCCTCGATGTTGGCCGACACGAGGCCATCGCGGTCGACGGTGACTTCGCCATCAACGTTGATTTCGCCATCCACGTGGCCTGCAATATCGAGGTCGACCGCTCCGCTTATGCGGCCGCGAATTGTGGTGCCCTGTCCGATGACGCTGACGTCAGCCATTTCTCGCCTCAACGCTTTTAGGAGCCATTAGAAACTGTCGCTCAGACCCGCTCAGACGTCCATGTCGACGTTGCCCTTAAACTGGGCTCCGTCTGCAATTGTGAAGCGCGCGGCGCGAACGTTGCCAATCACGCGTGCACCCGTTTGCAAATCGACGCGATCGGCGGCGTTGATATTGCCGGTCACCGAACCTTGCACGGTCAGCGTCGACCCCGACACGTCGGCCTCAACTGAAGCGCCTTGTTCGATGGTCACGCTCTCTTTGCCGATGACCTTGCCGCGGACGCTGCCTTGAATGACGAGGTCGTCGTCGGTCGAAATCTCGCCTTCGATGGTGATGCCGGAACCAATGACTGTACCTGCCATAACGTAACCTCTCTCGTCTTCAGCGGAGGGCTGCCTCAACGGAGCCTCGCGGGGAGTTCAAAATCAAAATCGAGCTTTCCAGAGAACTGCGCACCGTCTTCGATCGCGATGCCCGATCCGGAAATGTCACCGATCACCCGTCCGGCGCGGCCAATTTGCACGACACCCTGCGCGTCAATGTTGCCCTCGAGCAGACCTTGCACGGTAACGTCGGCCGCCTTCACATCGCCAGTCGCTTGGGCGCCTTCGCTGATTGTAAGGTTGCCACTCAGCACGATTTCGCCTTCAACGGCGCCTTCGAGCAAGAGCTCACCGCCGCCACTCACGCGACCGGTTACCTTGGTGCCGGCCGCGAGGACCGTTTGGCTATCGAACGATTTAACTTTTGAGTGCGCCATCTCGGCTCGCGAAGCTATCGCGTTTCCTCGCCCTTCGCAGCAAGAACGTTAATCGCGCTCCCAGACCGCCCAGGTGCCACGCGACCACTTGAGGTGAAACGTGCCGGGGGGCGGCCGGAAGCCCGAGCCCCGCGTCAGAACGTTGTCGTAGAAGGGGTAGAGCTCGCGGGTCGAGACTTGCTCGGGTGTCCACTCCCAGCGAAGGCGAAGCGGATCGCTGTTCGGCGGACCCGCGCCAGGGCGGTATTGGACAGGCCAATGCGGGAATCCCGAATATGAAAATTGTACCAAGCCACCTTTTTCAACTTGGTAATACGAAACATAATGAAGAAATGGCGCCATCGGCACCGTGCGTGAGCCCTTGTCGTAGATGAGCCCAGCCACCTTTTTGCGTGGACCGATCGCCTCGATCGCCTCGTCGATTGCACCCACTTCGTCGAGCTCAAAGCGGATGAAGTGCTTGCAGGTGTTGACGATTGATGCGCCGCCGACGCCGAGCAGCGTCGCCGTGAGCACCGCGCCACTCGCGCCGACCGGAAATCGCAAAAGCGGAATCGCGGTCATCGCTGCCGTAATCGGGAATCGCTCGCAAAAGAGCCAAAACGGAGGAAGCTCGCTTCCGGTCGCGAAATAGAGCGCAAGGCACGCCACAGGCACGAGCCAAAAGCGCTTCGCGATGACCGACTTGCGCTCCTTGTCGCCAGCTGCGAGACCCAGTGCAACCAGCGCGAGCAAACCCAACGCCACGAGAGCGATCTCGTCCGTGTCGTCGATGAACGCGTCATTGAGCCACGAGAACATCTCCGGCAACTTACGACCCACAGGGGCCGTTTCGAGCAACTTGCGAAAGCCACCGCCTGCCGTCTTGCCCGCCTCAGATGCCTTAAACCACCAACCAAGGAGGCCGAGCGCAGGCACCACCGGC
>CAMBEV010000007.1 GCA_945865595.1 Nannocystis exedens
GGCGCAATTGTGATCACCACAGGTCCACTTTGGGCGGCCAAGGCGTGGGGCTATTTTTGGACCTGGGATCCGCGCCTCACGACGACGCTGCTCAGCGTGATGCTCTACGTGGCGTACCTCGTCTTGCGCACGTTCACCGGTGACGGCCAAGCGGAACGCAAGTTCGCAGCCGCACTCGGCATCATCGGCGCTGCGAATCTGCCCATCATCCATTTCAGCGTGCAGAAGTGGAGCGGCCAGCATCCGACGGTTATCACCGGCAAAGGCGGCGGCCTTCAGCATCCCGACATGAAGTTCGCGCTCACCCTCGGCTTCATCACGTTCACGATGCTCGCGATTCAGCTCTTGTGGATGCGCACACGCATCGAGATCGCGCGCTCGAAAGTCATCGCGCTCGAAGAAGAGCTACTCGACCTTGAGGACTTGCCATGAACTCCATGTTTCTTGATGTGCGTCCCCCCAACACGGAGCCGGACGATCGTTCCACCACGTTCCAACCGGTCACCGGCGGTACCGAACAGCGCGACGGCATGAAGCTGATGGTGGCCGCCTACGCCCTTGTGTGGCTCGTCCTGCTCGGGTGGGTGCTCATGGTGTGGTTGCGGCAGCGCTTTCTCGACGATCGCATCCGAGAACTCGAGGGCGCTATCGAACGCATCGCCAAGACGCGAACACGGTCATGAAGTTTCCCGGCCCCGAGCATTTGCTGTTCATTCCGGCAGTGTTGTTGATCGGGATCGTGATCGGTTGGATTATGGGCGGCCGATCCGCGCGCGAGCAATTGCAGAAGCAGAAGCGCCGTCTTCGTCAATAATATTTATCGTCAAGGACATGTATCGTCAAGGAGCCTCACCATGATTGACTTTGAGTTGACCGAAGAACAGCGCGCCCTCATCGACACGGCTCGCCGGTTCGCCAAAGAGCGCATCATCCCGATCGCCGCCGAGTGCGATGAGAAGGCGCACTTCCCGATGGAGGTCTTCAAAGACGCGTGGAATCTCGGGCTCGTCAATCCCACGCTGCCCAGCGAATATGGGGGCGCAGGCCTCTCTGACGTCGACGGCACGCTCATCACCGAAGAGCTCGCGTACGGCTGCGCGGGCATTCAAACGAGCATGACGTGCAACACGCTTGGCTTCACGCCTATCAAGCTGGCAGGCAGCGACGAACAAAAGAAGAAGTACCTCGGCTGGCTTTCGTCGGAACCGATCATGGTCAGCTACGCAACGAGCGAACCAGGAGCCGGCAGCGACGTGGCGGGACTTCAGACGCGTGCGACAAAAGATGGCAACGGCGGTTACGTTTTGAACGGCACCAAGCAGTGGATCACCAACGCCAACTACGCGAGCTTCTACGTCATCTTCGCGACGGTCGATCCCGCGCAGCGCCACAAGGGCATCGGCGCGTTCATTGTACACCGCGATCAACCCGGCATTCGCGTCGGCAAGCACGAGAACAAACTCGGTCAGCGTGCGAGCGACACCGCCGCCATCACCCTCGAAGACGTGAAGATTCCCGAAGCCCAAGTGCTCGCGCAGCCAGGCCACGGCTTCAAGCTTGCGATGGAAACCTTCAACCAGACGCGTCCCGACATCGGCGCGCTTGCCATCGGCATCATGCGCCGCTGCCTCGATGAATGCGTCGCGTACGCAAAAGAACGCAAGACCTTCGGCACACCAATCGGCAACCACCAGATGGTGCAAGCCATGCTCGCGGAGATGGCCATTCGCATCGAGGCGACCAGCCTTCTTGTGCGCAAGGCGGCGTGGAACCTTGACAAGGGTATTCGCAACCCGGTCGTCTCTTCGTACGCAAAAGCGTACGGCGCGGACTCGGCGATGGCGACGGCGATCGACGCGGTACAGGTGTTTGGGGGCTACGGCTACACGAAGGAGTACCCCGTCGAAAAGTTGATGCGCGACGCGAAGCTCCTTCAGATCTACGAAGGCACGAGCCAAGTGCAACGCATGGTCATCGCGAAGCACTTGTTGGCGTGAGTTTTTCCAAGCGCGCCTTCCTTGCGCTTTCTCTCACCGCCTGTATCGCTCCTCCTGAAACGCCACGTACCGACGAGCGTCGGATCATTGCCACCAATGTCCCAAAAAGTGCAGCAGGCGGTTACCTATTTGCCGTGCGTTCGCACCTGAGCAGCCTCGGCCTGCTACGGGCCGACGGGTTCAATCGTCAAGCAGCTGAATCATTGACGAAGACCTTGGCGCTAGCGCTCGACGCGTGCGTGACGCGGGAGTTTTCGCGTGGGGCCCTACAGGCTGGCGCCACGCGGGTCGACGTTTCGGTCGATAAGGCGGGTCGCATTGCGCACATCAATTTGACGAGTGAGCCACAAGGCGCGCACGCCGGCGCCCTGCTTTGCCTCGTTCCGCCACTGCACGCGGTGCACTTCGGCGAGGGCGCAGAGCGTACGGTTGTGCTCGAAGCGCTGTGGGGAGCAACCCAGTAGCCGCCGTCTGCGGGTCCGGCAGGGCCTCGTTTCGCTCGTCAGGTTTCTTGACGGCTTATCGCGCGCTCTCTGAAGAACAGAAAGAGCGGGAGGCCAAACGCCACAGCGACCAGCGTATTCGCAAGAAGATAGACCCACAGGCGAGGCATCTTGAGCCGCCGGCCTTCGACGACCATCCAAACGTTGGTCAGAAGATAGACCAAAGCAATGTCGATGCCCAACGTGGCCGCAGGCCCGTTAGCAAAGGCAAGCGCACGAAAGCCACTAAGGCTCGCTCCAGGTGACGACCAGTACGGGACGCCAAAGAAGGCGGCCGTAGCGAACCCCATGAGGGCGAAGAGCGCGTACACGACGCTTGTCCATTTCATCACGTGATTGTAGCTGGGCGCGATTCGTCCAATACGGCTAAATTTTCAGCTCTTTTGCGTCTTTGTTAGCCGGCAACCCCTTGCCCGCAACATCTCAAGGCGCGACAGTCGGGGCGCATGAAGACCTGGCTCTCGCTCTCGGTGGTCCTTCTCGGATGCTCAAGCGAGGCGGTGCGCGTCTACGACCCGAGCGGCAGTGAAGAGCCGGCTCCGGAGGAGACCCAACCCACCGAGCCCGTTGCCACCCTGGGTGTCACAACCGACGTTGCGGTCACCGAAGTGGCGCTTTTTCAAGGCGTGAAGATCCCGCTGATGAAAAGCGGCGCTGCAGCGAAGAACGCCTACGCTACGGCAATCGCCGGTCGGCCAGGGTTGCTCCGCGTGTATGTGAAGCCCACGCAGGGCTATCGCTCGCGCGAGCTCACCGCCGAACTCACGCTGCGCGGCCCTGACGGGACCGACACGGTTCGTGCGGTGAAGGTGACGGTCACTCAGACCTCATCCGAGAGCTCACTCAACTCGACGATCAATTTCGCGCTTGCGGCCGGCGATCTTGCGCAAGGAACGTCCTTCAAGGTGCGCCTGCTCAACGGCCCCGACTTCGTGGCAGCTGAAGGCACACCGGCGCAGTACCCGTCCGACGGCGATGATGGCGTGGCATCGTTCAACGCGGTCGCGTCGGGCAAGCTGCGCGTCAAATTGGTCCCTGTGCGTTACAATACCGATGGCTCCGGTCGGCTGCCTGACACGAGCGCTGCGCAGGTCGAGCGCTACCGCACTGCGTTCTTCGAGCAGTACCCCGTCACCGACGTTGAGGTGACCGTTCGCGATGCAGTTAGCTGGAGCACCAGCATCAGCGCCAACGGTTCCGGCTTCGATGACCTCCTCGAAGAAATGGTTGCCATCCGCGCACAAGATCGAGCAAGCAGCGACGTCTACTACATGGGCATCTTCGCTTCGACGGCGTCCTTCGACAAATACTGCGGCGGCGGATGCGTCACCGGGCTGAGCGGCCTCATCTACGACGCACGTGACGAGCATGGTCGCGCAAGCGTGGGCATCGGCTGGTCCGGAGACAACGCCGTCGGCACGAGCATTCACGAAGTCGGGCACGCCCACGGCCGTGAGCACTCACCGTGCAACGTGAGCGGTTCCCGTTCGTTTCCTTATGATAGCGGATCGATCGGAAGCTGGGGCTACGGCCTATTGAGTAAGAAACTTTACAGTCCAAGTGCTTACTCAGATTTCATGGGCTACTGCAACCCGACATGGATCAGCGACTATACGTACGGGGCACTTCTCACCCGCGTGCGGGCTGTCGCTCCGCTCACCACCCCGATCAAGGGCGGCATCGCAATTCCAGGCGAATACCGCTTCGTTCAGATCGGCCCCGAGAGCAGCTTGCGCTGGGGACGCACACTCACCCTTCCCAGCGCGCCGACGAACTCGCCAACCACCCTGCGCACCGTTGAAGCCAATGGCGACGTTCGCAACATCACAGGTTACTATTATCCGTATGCGGAACGCGACGGCGGTTACATGCTCGTGCGCAAGTCTGACGTTGCGGGCAGGCGGCTCGAGATCGACGTGCGCGGAGCCACGCGCACGCTTGCCCCTCAATAAGATGCTGACCATTGGGCCCATTGTCTTCGCGAGGCATGAAGACGTGGCTGTCGGGCTCCCTCTCCCCATGGGAGAGGATCGAGGTGAGGGTCATTCTCGAAGCACCGATGCTCAGCAATTGTGTTCGTGCGGTTCACAAACGGCTGGGGGACTGAGCCTGATCCGACAGGTGTCCTTGCATTCTCTTTTTAAGAAGATGAATTCCCTCACCTCGATCCTCTCCCATAGGGAGAGGGAGCATGAAATCAAGCGATTTATGGCCCCGTTTGCCGAACAGCACAATGGTCAGGATAAGATGAGGCGCGCCTTCGTCCGCCTCACGTTGTTGTTGGCGTGCGCCCGCGCTGCGGTCTCGTGCAGCACCCCGACCCGTGAATCGGTGCGCGACATCGCTCTCACGCGGATCTCAATCCAACAGGGCGTCGAACTCACGCTCATGCAAGATGCCCACGAGATAACGCCTCCCTACGCCGCGCCCATCGCAGGTCGGTCCGGTGTGCTGCATGTTGAATTTGAGGCGCTCTTCACCGGTACCCATGACGTCACCGCCGTTCTTGAGCTCGACAACGCCGGAGGAACCTCGACCAAGGAACTAGTCCGTAAAGTTTACCGTTCGAATCTTGCCCAATCAGTAAACTTTGAGCTCGCTGCGAGCGATCTGCAGGAGACCACCTCGTTTCGGGTGCGCTTCGTCAACACCGAGGGCGCCTCATCGGGCGAAGGCGCGCCAGCTGAGTATCCGCCTACCACGGCCCCGTCTGCTTCTCTGAAGGTGCAGAAGAGCGGCTCGCTCCGCATAAAACTGATCCCTGTGCGTTACGATTACGACGGTTCGGGACGCGTTGCGGATTCTGGTCCAGTGCACGTCGAAGAGCTGCGGACGCGCTTTCTCGACCTCTATCCCGTGACAAGCGTCGCGATCACGGTGGGTGAACCCCTCCCCTGGTCAAAAAATCTGTCGCCCAACGGCGACGGGCACGACGACCTCCTCGACGCCATCGTCGCGTTGCGTGCGCAGGAGCGGCCCGAGGACGACGTCTACTACTTGGGCCTCTTCGCGACGACGGCCACGTATGCCGGGTACTGCGGCAAGAAATGCACGACGGGGCTCAGCTTGCGCGTCAAGCACGCCTCGCAGGCTGAGAGTCGCGCGAGCGTCGCGGTCGGTTACGCCGAGACCCGCACGATGGACACTTCGCTCCACGAAATTGGCCACGCGCACGGGCGAGAACACGCACCTTGTGGCGTCACGAGTAGCGACGCGGCTTACCCGCACGAAAAGGCGCGCCTCGGGTCTCAAGGATACAGCGCCTCGACGAAGGTCTTCTACGATCCCGCGCTGAATTACGATTTCATGAGCTACTGCGATCCCGCGTGGGTCAGTGACTACACGTTCGGCGCGCTGCTCACACGCGTGCAAGAGGTCGCGGCGCTTTCGGTTCCACAGCAAGGTCTCCGGCTCCCGAGGCAGATGCGCATGCTGCAAGCGCGGCCGCACGGAACGTCCAAGTGGGGCCCCAAGTTGCCCCTTGCGCAAGCACCCACAGGAGACCCGATTTCGATCGATGCAACGGCCCCCGACGGACTTAAAACGATCGTTGTTGGTTACAAATACAGCTACCAAGATCGCACGGGTGGTTACGCCTTGATTCCATCCGACGACGTGAAGAACAAGACGGTCACCCTCGATTTCGACGGCGCGAAGATCACTCTCGACCGGGAGAACTAGGCCTTACGGCCTAACGGAAAAACCGAGTGGCTTCGAGAGCCTCTCGTTTGCGGGCGCAAACGCACCCGCCACCGCAGGGTATGGCGAGCTCGACGGGCCCCCGTCGTGATGCACGTACAGAAATGCGCCGCCCTGCCATTCGAAGAACGTGGGCGCTTCTTCGTGCTTGTCGACCGAGAACACGGGCGAGGTGTTGCGCACAAGCCTGCCACGGTCACCGTAGCGAGCCGCAAAACCGATCGCGCTTGAAATGACACCACCTGTGTTACGATATCCCGTGTAAAGCGCGCGTACGTGCAGCCTTCCCGCAACGGTGGTGCGCACCAAGGCACACGGATGATCGACGCGAGCGGTGTCGAAGGGCGGCTTCTGTCCCACGGCAAGCTGTGCGGCAGGGGTCTCGGCGGCAGTCTCGAGTACCGGCTCGATCGCAGCGGTTGTGAGGTCGGGGTCGAACCGCGTGAACGTCACGCCGTCGGAGCTGCTCGCTTCGCCGATCGCGCCACCAGCTGCGTAAAAGAGATGCAGGCTGCCATCGGGAAACGCCGCGACACTCGGCGCGTGAGGGGCATCGGTTTCCCATGGGACCGCAGGATCCGCGACGAAGATCGGATTGTCACGCTTCTTGAATGTCAATCCATCTGACGATGTGGCGAGCGCGATACCGGCAGGCGTTGCGTAGTAAAGCCACACCTCGCCCTTGTAACGGATCACCGAGGGCGACGAAATGCGCCCAGCCTCCCAGGGCAACGAAGGCTCGAGAACGACCGGCGGCGTGTGCCCGCTGTCGCCCTGCGAGCCATAGAAAGAGCGCCCGTCGTCCGCGCGGCTGCGAACGAACACGTCGCGCTGGGTGTTGCCTGTTCGTTGGATCGCCATGGCGTAGAGCGCTACATCGGGCGACGCCTCACTGAGCGAAAGCGCCGCAGGCTCACGGTAGTGCGCGAACGAATCGGCAAAGACGAAGGGCGCCGTGCCGAGCACCTCGTCGCCGTCCAGTTTGCGAAACGGCCCTACCCCGGCGCTCGGCAAATCGCGATCGCCCTCGCCATCCGTGCCGAGTGTCGAACACGACAGCGCAAACACAGCAATCAAGCCACTTGACCATCGCGCCATCAGAACCCCACCGTGAGCGTTGTGCCAAAGTTGATAATCCGTCCATGCGCACGAAAATCGCCGATAAAATCGGCAGGGTCTTCCTTCTCGGTCGTGCGAGCGACGAGCTCGCTCCATTGAAGGTGCGTATCGAGCTTCAGTTCGCCGCGATAGAATGAAGAGCGCGGGCGCCAAGCCACGCCGAGACCGAGAGAGCCCGTGTGCCGATCGAGATCGATGTAGTTGGTCGTACGCGTTTGCGGAGGGATTGGGCTCTTGGCGAACTCATACCCACCGCGCACAAAGAGATCGACGCGGTGCTCGGCGATCGCATGCCACTCAACGCCGAGATGCGGCACGAGCCGATCGCTCATGTTGAGGGGCACAATGACCGTTGATGCGGGTTGCGCTGGCGGCGTGATGCCCGCGGGCCATCCACCACTTGGAGGTGGAATGTCGAGCACGACGTCGAGTTTCGCGACCGGCGGAATGTACGCCGCCCAGTTAAACCAAGTCACGTCGAAGTTCGCGCGGAACCGATCGGTGACGTCCCACGATCCGCCGAGGGCAACCTGGCGCGGCAAGAACGCGTTCACGCTGCTGGTTGACAGATCGTACAGCGCCGTCGTGAGCGATGAAATGTCACCGTTTAAGCGCGCTTTGAGATCGAGTCCCAACTGGAACTCGCCGCGATAGGTCATGCCGACCCGCGCGCGTTTGGTCAAGTGGGCACGGATCCCGAACTGCGGGTAGCGGATCGACGTGAGATCTGCGTCGACCTCGTGTCTCAACGTCGAGTTGAGCGGCGAAAAAATGTTCGCCTGCCCGGTGATGTCGAGCCGACCGCGTGTGGACGACATGAACGAGAGGCCACCGCCGATCTCAAGCCAGCTGACCGGGCGAATGGCTAGGTTGGCCGCGAGGTAGAGGCGTTGATTGCGGTTGTCATAGAGCTCCCACCGCGGCTGCTCTTGGCGAAGGGCACGCACGCGAGACACTCGATCGTCAGGCAAGTGAAGCGCGAGACCGAACGCCACAGGGACGCCGAGCACCTTGCCGGGCACCGCCAACGCAACGTTAAGGCCCTTGACGGGATCGACGCGCGTGTCCTTGTCGTTGAGGTACAGGCGGTGGTCCGCACGAAAGTAACCGAGGCTGATCTGAAGGCGATCGACAGCCGAAAGAGCCGCGGGGTTGTAATAGTTGGCACTCGGGTCGGCTGAATCGGCGACCGATGCGCCGCCCATCGCCGCGCCTCGGGAGCCAAAGCCAAAGGTGTCGAGGGGGTTAGCACGAGCCACCTTCCCTAACGAAAGAACGATTGCACAGTAGACAGTCCATCGCGCGCGCATCAAAACGACACCCCCGCCATCACGCCAGCCGCGAGCACGGTGCCCGATGCCTTGCCGGACGCGCCCGCTCCGAAATCGATCGTTCTAGGTACCAAATAGTGAACTTGCGCGAAGGCATCGAGTTTGAGCGGAAACCATGGTCGCTTCAGCTCCACGCCACCGCCAATCGTAAGAAGTAGCCGGTCGGCATCCAAATACGCCGTGCGCACCTTCACCAGGCCCGACGTCGCAGGCGAAAAGGCGTCGCTCTCCGGAAGCGAGCCCGGCAAGGGCGACGTTTCGTATGCAACTCCTCCACGAAGGGCGGTGCGAACGCGACGGTGAGGCGCGAACTTAAGCTCGCCACCGATGCGCGGAACCACGATGTCCTTGAACGCGATCGAAGGAGGTCGCAATGCGTTGCACTCATCCGGCGGGCAAACGATCGTTGACTCAAGCAAGCCACCGTAGCCGCTCCATCGCTTGTAGGTTGCACCTATCGCAAACACGCTGTGGGGGCCTTCGATCGCCGCCTCGATCGCCATCTGCATCGGGTCGTACTGAGCAGACCCCGAAATGTTCAACACGGGAATCGGCAAGGTACTTAACTTTGTCGCGTCAATGGCAATCGCGAACCGCGCATCAAGCGCACCGCGGAACACCGCGCCAACGCGCAGCACGCTATCCGTCAACACCGGGCGCTCGTACGAGAGGCCAACCGTTGGCGCATAAGTGGCGACGAGTTGGTCTTCCACGCGCGAACCCACTTTGCCCGAGGCGTCGGTCGCGACAACCACACTACCGACGATCTCGGCGAGCGCCGCAAAACCCGCGCCAACGCGAAACCCGTATCCGACATCCACGCCGAGACCCAGACGAATCGCGAGCGTTTGCGCACGGTCGGGCAAGAGTGGGAACTGCGCTTTTTCGGGATAGACGATGCGCCCACGCACGATCACGTCCAGCGGAGTGGAGAACGCCATCCCAAACCCCACGCGGTTGCGAAGTGCCCCGGTGAATGGAATCGGCAGGCCGAGGCCGATTACGCTCGACTTCAGGGGCTCATACGGAACGAGCGTTTCGCGCGATCCATCCGGCTTCGCCGCGCTGAGATCAAACGACGCGGCTTCGTAACCAAGCGTGAACGTGCGACTGCGCATGCGCGAGAGAAGCGCCGGGTTCGTATACGTCGCCTCGAAATCGCGCGAGTGAGCAACGCCGGTCCCCCCCATGGCGGTAGACCGAGGGCCGTAGGAAAAAATGTCTTCGGGCGATGCACTCGCCGCACGTGAAACACTGGCCATCGCAACCGCAAGCGAAGCCCCCCGCCACGCCTTACGCAATTTGCGCGCCCTTCTGGCGCCTACGCCCATCGACATGGGCACAGAACTCTACGCGAATTGTTTCAAACGGGCGCGAACGTTTGGAAGCTGCGAAGACCCGCCCGCGAGTTGCCCACATGCCGCGGCGATGTCGCCTCCACCGCTGTACCGCCGATGGGTAGGAACGCCGCGTGCGCGCAGGGTCGCAGCGAAACGATCTTCTGCGACTTGAGTTGCTCGAGAAAATGGATCATCATCTGATCCAATTGGGTTGTAAGGAATGAGGCTGAGGCGCGGTCGATGTCCGGTCTGCGATCCGAACGCGAGCACGACGTCAGCCAGCGCTTCTGCATCCTCGTCATGGTCGTTGACTCCCGCGAGTAGCGTGACCGCAAACATCGGTGAGAGACCCGTTTTCTCGGCGTGGTAGGCCGCCGCATCGAGGACTTCATCAAGCGCAAAGCTCATCGTGATGGGCATGATGCGTTCTCGAACTTCGGGCCTCGCACTGCCAATCGAGAGACCAAGTCGAACGCGAGGGGCAGCGTCTGCGAGCCTTCGTATGCCTGATGGTAAACCTGCTGTACAGACCGTGATGTTGCGTGCGTCGATAGCCTGTGCGCTTGGCTCACAGAAAATCGCGATCGCCTCGATCACGCGATCGAGGTTGGCCAGCGGCTCGCCCATGCCCTGAAAGACGACGCCCGAGATGCGGTTTTTATGTAACGCTACTTGCTCTATTTCAGAGAGCGTTCGGCGCACAGCCCTCACTTGCTCGACGATTTCCCACGTCTCTAGATTGCGAAGAAGGCCAAGGCGTCCCGTTGCGCAGAACGCACACGCGAGCGCACAACCCGCCTGCGAACTCACGCACACGCTGAAGCGTCCTTGCTTCTCGAGGGGAATGCGCACGGTCTCGATCACGTGTCCCGACGACGTGCGCAGTGCCAGCTTCATGAAGGGGTCGACGGCGCTCGCCTGCACCGAAACGGTCTCCAGCGCTGGAACGTGCCCGACCGCGGAGATCGCCTCGCGGCTCGTGCGGCGCACGTCGGAACGCGGTGCCCGAAAATCGCGCTCGCCGTGCACGTCGCTCACAATCTTGCGCGCCTCGGAAAGGTCAAGTGCCGGAACCAATTCGGCCAGGCGTTCGGGGGTCAGGGCTTGCAGCGCAAGATCATGCATCGTCGGTCGGCGCCATAGCACTCCCCTGTATTAAGGAGTACGGTCTTCCTTGTGTTCGGCCTGAGCTTCGGCGAGCTCATCGTCATTGTCATCGTGGCGCTGGTGGTCTTCGGTCCCGAAGAATTACCGAAAATGCTGCGAAAAGCAGGGCAATTCGCGGGCAAAATGCGCCGCATGGCGCACGACCTGCGGGTCAAGAGCGGCATCGACGACGTCCTGCACGCCGAGGGCATCGCCGACGACCTTCGAGAAATTCGAGCGCTGGCACGAGGCGAACTCGACAACATCGCAAGCGGCGCACGCATCAACCTGGCGGGCACCGGCTCTGTCACGGGCTCTGGCACCGGCGTCGCGAACGACCCTTACCCTCAGGTCACGCGCGCCACGATCGACCGCGAGCGTGAGTACCCACGGGAGTCGCCCGACAGCTACGACGCGCTGCCTGACACCGCGGTCATCTACACCGACGCACTTCCGCTCTCGCCACTTGCCAGCGATCCCGTTTACACGCAGGGCATCGCGTTTCCAGCAACGACACGCGACTCTGGCTCCCTCGCCCGCCTGGCGGGAGAGGGCGGGGGTGAGGGATGAGCAACGAACCCGAACCGGTGGCGCGACCCGAAGCCGACATCGCGATGACGTTGTGGGAGCACATCGGCGAGCTGAGAAGCCGCATCACAAAGGCCTTCGTCGCGCTCATGGCGTGCACCGTCGCCGCGTGGAGTTTCCGCGAGAAGGCCCTCGAGGTTCTTGTGCTCCCCTACAAGCGCGCCTGGGTCGAGCACAAGCTAGCGGGCACTCCGGAGCTTCAAACTCTGGGGCCGAGCGATGTCTTCGTCGGTTACATGCAGCTGTCACTCGTCGTCGGCATCATCGCGGCGTCGCCGATCATTTTCTATCAGCTGTGGGCGTTCATCAGCCCTGGGCTCTACAGGCGCGAGAAACGCCTGGTCGTGCCGTTCGTCTTCTGCTCCACCACGCTGTTCATGTCGGGCGTGGCGTTCGCGTACTACGTCGCTTTTCCGTTCGCGATTTCTTACTTTCTCTCGCTACTCGGCCCGATCGGAAACTCCGAGATGGTGCTCACGCAACGGCCCACACTCGAGTTCTATCTCGACTTCGCGACGCGCCTCTTGCTTGCGTTCGGAATCGTGTTCGAACTGCCTCTCTTCATTTCATTCTTGGTCATCGGCGGCGTCGTGACCCCGAGGCAACTCCTGCGCTTTAGCCGCTGGGCGATCCTCCTGTCCTTCGTCGTCGGCGCGGTCGTCACACCGGGCCCTGAAATATCGAGCCAGCTCGCCGTCAGCCTTTCGCTGATCGCGCTCTACTTCATCTCGCTGGGAATCGCGTTTGTGCTTCAGCCAAAACGTCTAGAAACTTGACCCTATCCGTTGATCGTAGCGGTTGAGCCTTGCCTCGACTGCGACACCTGACTATCACCGCCCGAAGGTTCAACTGTGGCTACAAATAAGACGGCTGGAAGGCCCACCCTCAAATCCTCGCACAAAGGTGCAAACCCTCCCGCCGGCGCCAAGAAGCCCAAGCCAGCCGCTGGCTCGTCAGGTCCAAAGGCAGGCGCCGCCCCAAAGCGAGCACCCAAGCCAGTAGCCAAGCGAGCACCCAAGCCAGCAGCCAGCGACAAGGCTCCTGCGGCTGCTCGCGAGACGCGCGAACTCAAGAACATCATCGTCAGTGAACTTGACCTTGAGAAGAGACCGAAGAAGAAACCTCGCGTAGACGCGTCGCTCGCAAGCGATTCTGCACGCCAGGTCGCGATCAGTGTTGCGACCGCGGCACTCGACAAGAAGGCGTCCGCGGTGGAAATTCTCGAGGTCGCCGGAAAGGTCGACTACACCGATTTCCTTGTGCTCATGTCCGGCCGCAGCGATCGCCACGTGGCCGCGCTCGCGAGCGCCATCGACGATTCACTTCGCAAGAAGAACGTGCGTCCGCTCGCCATCGAGGGACAACAGCGTTCGATTTGGATCGTCATGGACTACCGGGACGTGGTCGTTCACATCTTCCAAGAAGAGGCGCGCAACCTCTACGACCTCGACGGCCTGTGGATCGACGCGCGGCGGGTGTCGGTGCCAATGCCCACCCGCGAAGGCGTGCCTGCCATGTCTGACGGTTGATTGGCGCGTTGCGCTTGGGTGTGTTGGACTTCAACAAGCGGGGGCCGAGGTCGCTCACAAGCGCGTTTGGCCAGTGCCGTCGATAATCCACTTCATCGTTGTTAACGACTCGAGCCCCATTGCGCCGCGCCAGTGGAGGCGACTTGTGGCGATGCCGATTTCTGCGCCGAGACCGAGTTCGCCACCGTCGTGAAAACGCGTCGAGGCGTTGACGACCACACATGCCGCGTCGACGCCTTGTCGAAATCGATCGGCATGCGCGGCATTCGGCGTGATGATCGCCTCGGTGTGTCCCGACCCATAACGCGCGATGTGCGCCATCGCTTCGTCAAGGTCGTTCACTACCTTCACGGCGAGAATTCGGTCGAGAAACTCAGTTCCCCAATCGGCTTCAGTCGCGGTGCTCACCCCTGGCACAAGGGAATGCGTGACTGGGCACCCGCGCAGTTCGCAGCCCGCTTGGATAAGTGACTTGGCCAACGGAACAAGCACGCGCTGCACCTCTGCGCGATGCACAAGCAAGCACTCGAGTGCGTTGCACACCCCCGGCCGCTGCATCTTCGCGTTGTGGACGAGTCTCGAGGCCTCCTCGGGGTCACATCCCTCGTCGAGGAACATGTGGCACACACCCTTGTAGTGCTGCACGACTGGGATGCGCGCGTTCTCGGTGACGTAGCGAATCAGCGCCTCTCCACCGCGAGGAATCGCTAAATCGATCGATTCATGTTGCAAAAGCAGTTGGCCAATGACCGCGCGATCTGCAGTCTGCACGAGCTGCGTGGCCGATTCAGGAAGGCCCGCTTCCACAAGCGCCTGGCGGAAGATACGTGCGAGGGCGCTGTTGCTCTCGAAGGCCTCACGCCCCCCACGCAAGATCACGGCGTTACCCGCTTTGAGGCAAAGCGATGCCGCTTCGATCGTCACGTTCGGACGCGACTCGTAAACCATCATGACGACCCCGATCGGCACGCGAACCCGCCGCACACGCAGGCCGTTGGGTCTTACCGTCTCAGACAACGGCGTCCCTAGGACTTCAGGGAGACAGGCAACTTCGTTGACGGACTGCGCCATCGCGTCAATGCGGGGCTCGTCGAGGACCAGGCGGTCGATGAAAGCTTGGTTTTTTCCCTGCGCCACAGCATTGGCCACATCGATCGCGTTGGCTCGCACAATGTCGGCACTTGACGCACGAAGCAGCTCAGCGACTCGAACGAGGGCGGCAATCCGAGCATCAGGACGGGAGAGAAGAAGGTCCCTCGACGCACGACGCGCGGCTTGCGCCATCGCACGGGCCATGGTGGACGCATCCGGTTCCATGGAGACAAAGTACCATTGACGCACCTCCAGGTATCCCTTGCATGTGGGCCTGGCACCCAGTCCACCTGACCGAATTGATCCATGCGCGGTCGATTTCTCCGAAAGAGCGCTGCCGTTTGGCCGTTTGATAGCTCAAGTGCGACCCAAACTGGCCCCTCCCCCCACGTCACCTCCGTCCGGTACCACAACCGAGCGGCGCTTACGCACGAGCGGCACCCAGCAGCTCGACCAAGCGTCGGTGTTCGCAAGCTTGCCCCCCCAATCGACAGACGACGTCTTGCGCGAGTCGGAGCGCGGGTTTCAGCGTCTTCTCGAGGCGATGCAGCTGCCAGCGATGATTCTCGGTAACCGGGCATCCATCCTCTTTGCGAACGAGTTCCTTGCCTCGCTATTGGGCTACTCGCGAGAGCACCTGCAATCCAAGACGCTCTACGACTTGGTTTCAGTGCGCGATCGCACCGGAGCGGCGCGCGAGTTCAACGAACGCCTGAGGCGCGGCGATATCGACCAGCAGTTTGAGATCGAGCTCCAAACGTCGCGTGGGGACGAACGCATCGTCACTTGGAACAGCACGATTTTGCACGACGAGGCCGGCGATGGCGTCGCTGTCGTCAGCATCGGTATAGACGTCACCGATCAACGCGACGAGGCCGCACAGCGGCTTCACGAAGCACTTCATGATGGCCTCACGGGCTTACCCAATCGAACGCTGTTCATCGAGCGCCTCGAAACGGCGATGGGGCGCGCGCATCGGCACGAACGCTACCGCTACGGCGTTCTCTTCGTTGACCTCGATCGCTTCAAAGTCATCAATGACAGCTTCGGTCATCGGATGGGCGATCGCTTACTGATTGAAGCCAGCGGCGTCTTACGAAGGTGCGTCGAGCCGCAAGACACGGTCGCTCGCCTGGGCGGCGACGAATTCGCGATCGTACTCGACGACTTACCGGACGACGACTATCCGAGCCGCGTCGCGCAACGTATTCACGATGCGTTTGCCACACCTATCACGCTCGAAGACAACGATGCATTCACGACCGCCAGCATCGGCATTGCCCTTGGGACGCGCGAATACGACGCGCCCGAAGACATACTTCGCGACGCCGACACCGCGATGAATCGCGCGAAGGCGAAAGGCAAGGCGCGCCACGAAGTCTTCGATCCGTCGATGCACCAGAAGCTCGTCGCAACGCTGCACCTTGAGACCGACTTAAGGCGCGCAGTGGAGCGGAACGAACTCTTTCTCGTCTATCAACCGATCGTGAGCATGCGTGACCGGAGCGTCGTAGGCTTCGAGGCACTGGTCCGTTGGCAACATCCGACCCGCGGGTTGGTTTCGCCGATGGACTTCATTCCGCTGGCCGAAGAAACCGGCCTGATCGTGCCGATCGGCCTTTGGGTGCTACGCGAGGCCTGCAGGCAGATTGCCGAGTGGACGGCCTCATCGCCAGAGCCCCTCTACGTCAGCGTCAACCTTTCAAGTCGTCAACTTTCTGTATCGACTCTCGTCAGCGATGTCATGGCCGTCCTCGAAGAGTTCCGGCTGCCACCAAGTCGGCTCAAGCTCGAGATCACCGAAAGCGGCCTCATGGAGAACACCGAATCGGCGGCGCAGATTCTTCGGAATTTTCGTGAGGCGGGCATTCTCATCAGCATCGACGACTTCGGCACTGGATACTCGTCGTTGAGCTACCTGGTGCGCTTCCCGATCGACACGTTGAAGATCGACCGCAGCTTCGTGAAGGCGATGAGTGACGGCGGCAACGACAACCTCGAGCTCATTCGAGCCATCGTGACACTGGCGCGCAACCTTGGGATGGAGGTCGTCGCCGAGGGTGTCGAAACCGAGGACCAGCGCATCCGACTCGAGGCCCTCGGCTGCCCGCTTGCGCAGGGCTATTTCTTCGCTCGCCCGCTCAGCGTTGCGGACGCCCTCGCGGTAGTCGACACCCGCCGCGTCCCCGAGAATCGCCCGCGAACCTAATCGCGATCCCGCCAAAAGGTTCGCCAGCGTGCGGGAGCCCGCTATGCTGCCGCCTGTGTTGCGACGCCGCCTCGTTCCGATCGTTGTCCTTGTCGGACTCGGTCTTTCGCCCGTCGACGCACGCGCAGATGATCCGCCGGCGGACACGACAGCCTCCGCTCCGCCCTTGACCCTCGAGGCCACCGCAGCGAAGGAACACTTCGCGCGCGCCAAAGCGCTCTACCTTCGCGGCGAGTATCGCCAGTCCATCCTCGAACTTCAGACTGCGCGCAGGCTCGATCCCCACGCGATCGAGCTCGTCTACAACCTTGCGGTCGTGCATGAGAAACTCGGCGAGATCGATGCGGCCATCGCGTCGTGGCGCGAATACGAAGCACTCGCTCCTACCGACGAAGAGCGCAAGAAGGCCCAGACATCCGTCAATCGTCTTGACGCTTTTAAGAAGAAGCGCCCCACCGCGCCCACACTAGTAGCGATCTCGCCGGCGCCGACAAGACGAGGCAAGCTCGATGAGCTCACCGTCGCTACCGGAGGCGTCGGTGTCGCGGGACTCGCACTCGGCACGGTCTTTGGCGTCCTGGCACTCTCGTCACAGCCCGAGGGTCAGGCACGCACAACCAGCTCACGCAGCTACGAGAGCCTTCAAGCCCAAGTGGACCAAACGAGCTCTCGCGCGCTGATCGCCGACATTGGTTTCGCGGTGGGCGCGGCATCATGCGTCGCATCCGTGCTGCTCTACGTCCTGCGGTTCGACACTCCGAAGGTTGCGCCCGGACGCATCGGTCTTGTTTCGAGCCCGGGCGGCATCGGCATCGGAGGGGCCTGGCAATGAGCCACCGAGCCGTTCGATCGCTTGTCGCGCTATCAGCCATCGCGATGCTCTCGGCGTGCCAAGCGCTGGTGAGAACGACGATCGAGTTCACTTGCGAGGGCAACACCCTGGGCGTTTGCCCGTCCGGAAACTACTGCGCGGCGGGGCAGTGCGTCGCGTGCACCGCTCCCGGTGAGGACGCATGCGATGGTCTCGACAACGACTGCAACGGGGTCATCGATGACGGCCCCCTCAGCGATGCCGACGGCGATCACAGCCCTTCATGCGGGACATTCGACGCTACGACTGGGCAGCCCATCATTAACAACGGCCGAGTCGTTGGGCGCGATTGCGATGACACCAACGCGCGCGTGTCTCCTTCGGCGACCGAAATTTGTAATGGTGTCGATGACAATTGCGACGACGCGATCGACAATGACGCGTGCGGCGCCAATGAGCTCTGCGCACCTGCTGTCGGGTGCGTGTCGAAAGAGGCAGCCTGTACGACCACCGGTTGCCCTGCCCCCAAGATCTGCGACACCACGACGCTCGTCTGTACGTTGCCCAACCTCGACCCGGGCAGCTTGTGCAGCGGTGATGGCGCCTGCAAAGCGGGCCTTCTGTGCGCCAACGAGGCGATGCTCTCGCCCACTGTTTTCGCGGCAGCGGGCGGAAACGTTTGCAGCAAGGCCTGCTGCACGTCCAACGACTGCTCCGCGGGATTCGTCTGCGGTCAGCCTGGAACCGGCGGCAACTATTGCGTCAAGGCCGGGTGGATCGGACGGTCAAGCGTCGGAACCAAATCGTCTGGTGCAACGTGTACGGCCGGCGCGGACTGTCGCTCGGGCCTCTGCACCGCGAATGCCTGCGTTGACTCTTGCTGCGCAAAGAGCGATTGCCCCTCCGGCCAGACGTGTGCGCTCGGCACATTGGGCAGCGTGCGAGCCTTTCGCTGCGTCACGACCCCGACGGGCAAGTCGTCCGACAACACTTCGTGCATTGCCGACGGCGATTGCAAGAGCGGTTTTTGCGGGGCCTATGTCGGTGACCCCAATTGGGACTACTGCCTGACGCCGTGCCGGACAGCCGCGTCTTGCGCGTCCGACCTCAGCTGCAACAACCTCCGCGTCGACGCCAGCTCAGTGATTGCAGTTTGCAACTATGAGACGTTCGACAAGGGCAAGAAGAAAGTCGGCGAAGCGTGCACGGGCTCCTACGAGTGCGCGAGCTACCGCTGCAACAGCACCACCCTGGGGCAGCGCTGCGTTGACGTGTGTGGCACTGACGCCGATTGCGCCGAGGCTTCAGGCTGGAGTTGCAAAGCGACGCTTATCCAGTCCGTCGGAACCCTTTTGCGGTGTCAGCCATGATGAAACCGATGCGCGCGGTATTCCGCTGCTTTGCGGGCTGTGACGGCGATTTTCCGCTCACCCAAGCGATCTACCGCTGTCCCAAATGCGACAGCTTGCTCGAGGTGCGCCACGATCTTGAAGCGCTCGCGCAGCGTTCGGGGCACGAATGGAAAAAACTGTTCGACGACCGCTACAAGAGCAGTCAATTTCCTTACTCATCTGGCGTTTGGGGCAAACGCGAGTGGGTCATGCCGGACGTGCCTGACGAGTCGATCGTCACGACAAACGAAGGCGGGTCGAATCTACTGCCCGCGAGCAGACTCGCCGCCGAATTGGGCATGAAGCACCTGTGGATCAAGCTGTGTGGCGACTCACACACCGGGTCGTTTAAAGACCTCGGCATGACCGCACTCGTCAGCATGGTGAACTATGCCGTCAAGAAAGGCGACCTTTCGGTTCGCGCCATCGCATGCGCAAGCACCGGCGATACGTCTGCGGCCCTCGCAGCGTACGGGGCCATTGCGGGACTTCCTGTTGTCGTGCTTCTTCCCAATGGACTCGTGTCCACGGCGCAACTCGTGCAGCCGCTCGCACACGGCGCGAAGGTACTCGCGCTCGACACCGATTTCGACGGTTGCATGGCCGTGATTCGCGAGCTTGCGTCGCGGGGCCTCATCTACCTCGCCAACTCGATGAATCCCCTGCGCATCGAAGGCCAAAAGACCGTGGCGATCGAGGTCACGCAGCAACTCAATTGGGAGCCGCCGGACTGGGTGATCTTGCCGAGCGGCAATCTCGGCAACGCAGCCGCCCTGCACGCTGGATTTTCCATGATGCGTGACCTTGGCCTCATTTCGCGGATGCCTCGTCTCTGTGTTGCGCAAGCCGAAAACGCGAACCCGATGTACCGAGCGTTCGCAGCAGGCAGCAAAACTGTAACCGCGATGGCCGCAAAAAAGAGTCTCGCGAGCGCGATTCAAATTGGTAGTCCGGTGAGCGCCCCACGTGCCTTTGCCGCACTGAAAGCCATGAACGGCGTCGTTGAACAAGCGAGCGAAGAGGAGCTCGCCGATGCTGCTGCGCGCGCCGATCGGACGGGTCTCTACACGTGCCCGCACACCGGAGTCGCGCTTGCCTGCATGTTCAAATTGATCGAACGCGGTACCATTTCGCGCGATGAGCGCGTTGTGGTGATCTCAACCGCGAACGGTCTCAAGTTCACCGAGTTCAAACTCGGCTACCACGAGCAAAAACTCGACGTGCCGGCCCATCGCGCGAATCGGCCGGTGGTCATGCCGGCCGATGTTGAGAAGGTGGCGGCGGCTCTTACCTTTGGTTAGTCCGTTGCGGCATCCACGGCGGCATCCACGGCGGCATCCTCCGAAGCGTCGGCGACCACGGCGTCGCTGACCACGGCGTCAGAAGTCACCGCGTCAGCCGTTGCATCTCCCGCAGCATCGGGCGTCACCGCGTCAGGCGCCACCGCATCGGGCGACGAATCGGCTGCGGCGTCGGCCGTGACCACATCCGCAGGTGCATCAGCGACCGCGTCGAGAACGACACCAGTATCCAATGGGGGGGCTGCATCTACAGCTGGCGCCGCATCGACGGTGTCCACAATTTTGCTTCGGTCAATGTCGACGATGAGCGAGCAGCCCGCTGCCACGAGTCCGGCAATTGCGATCACAGAAAAGGTCATTTTACGCATGGCTCAACTCGCTCCTCAGAACTGAAATACTGCGCCTGCACCACCACCGTTTGGCGTTGCGATCGGCACAATCACAGGGACCTTCTTTTTTGCGGCCTTCTTCGTCGTATACGCGTGACCTGCCTTCGTCTCAACGACGGTCTCGTCTTTCGTCAAGAAGAGGACGAGGCTCGTCACCCCGAGCGTAAGGGCTGCAGCGAACGCCATGTCCGCCACGAGTGCGCGATTGTCACCGCGGTTGGCGATCTCTTCGGCGAGGGTGGGATTGTTCAGATTCTTGTCGAATTCGCTTTTGTCTTTAAGCGCGAGGATTCCAAACGCGGTGCCCAGGCCGACGCTTGCCAGCGCGAGTCCACCCGTCACGTATGCAGGCACCTTGCTGCGAGGCTCAGGTGGCGGTGGTGGAGGCGGTGGCGGGGGCTCGGGCGTCTTCTCGGTGACCGGAGGGGCGGGAGGCTCAGCCTTTTTCTCTAACGCCGTCGTGACGTCTTTGGTTTCAGCGAATGAGGCCTCAACCTCGACCGAGGTCGCGACGTGGTCGGCGGCCTCAAAGCGCACCGTGTGCTTACCTGGCTTCACTTCAACGTCCGCAGGCACCTTGGCTTCAGCGGGTTGATCGTCAAGTTTGAATACGGTTCCCTCTGGGGTCGCCGAAATGCGGAGCTTCGCAGGCAGCTTCTTGATTTCGCTCAAGCGCGCTTCGGCTTCTTCGATTTGTTTAGGTAGGTTCTTGGTTGGCTTCTTCACGCCGTGCGCCGCACCGATGAAGGACTCGAAGGCCACAGCCGCATCGCGAAACTGCCCGAGCCGATCGAGACAGAGCGCCATATAGCGCGTGGTCGCCGGAGCAGCCTTGATCGCCTCGGCCGCTTTGAAGTGGTCGAGTGCGTCTTTGAAGTCACCCTTGCCGAAGGCCTTTTCACCCTCGCCAAAGTGCTTCTTGGCCTCTGCGAGCTCTTTGCCCGTTGGCGCAGCCTTGTCAGGCGTTGCAATCGCTGCAGCCGGTGCGGCAGTCGCAACAGGAACCACGCCTGCGCTCACCATCGACGCCATCGACACCAGCAGCGCGCTGCTCACTGTGCGCTTAGCTCTTGTTCCCCAAACGCTTTCGAAACGACGCATCGCACGACTCCTCGGCAAATGACCCACGAACGGGACCCGAGGTTACTCAAGCTGGCGCAGGAGACCAAGGGTTTCGATCGCTTCGCGGTGAACCTCAACTGGCACGGGATCATCATTCGAGAAGCCAAAGAACGGCTCGTGCGCTATTGGGCGCTGTACTTCGATGCGCCAAAAACATCGTACGCGCCTCGAGTGGACCCTCGCCGCACTGAGCCTCGCGCTGTTTGCGTACCGCGCGCGGCTTTCGTGGAACGACTCGGTCGACGACGTCTACATTTATGTCCGCTACGCACGAAACCTCGCGGAACACGGCCAGCTCGCGTTCAATTTAGGGCAGCCCGTCGAGGGTTTCTCGAGTCCTCTTTGGGTGCTCTTGCTTGGCGGGCTTTGGAAACTTGGCGCAGTGGGGCTTGCGCCGGCCAAGGGGCTCTCGCTTGCGTGCGCATTTGCAACGCTTGTAGTTACTTTACGAACGTTGCACGCCATCGGCGCAAGGTGGGCATCGCTATGGGTCCTCGCGGCGCTCTCACTCGACTGTGACTTCGCGCGATGGGCGGTGTCGGGCATGGACACCTCGCTCTTTGCGTTAGGTTGCGCGTTCGTAGTCTTTCTCGCTGCGACCCGTCGCTTTCAACTTCTCGCGGCCGCCATCGGAGTGCTGCCGTGGCTACGCCCTGAAGGGTTGTTTGTTGGGGGTTTGCTCGGAGTGCTGCTGCTGGTTCGTCAAGAAACTAGACGAGTCGCGTGGCTTGCGGTTTTGCCTGTGGCACTGCTATTTGCACTACGTTTCTCGTTTTTTCACGAACTCCTGCCCAACACGTTTTACGCAAAGATGACCCCAGGCGGGGGGCGCGTTTACTCGGGTTGGGCGTACGTGTGGTCGTTCATTAAGCGGCGTCCGGTTCTGGTGATTCTTGCAGTTGTGGCGACGCTTCAGAAGTCGCAGAGGCACGCGCTTGTCCTGCGAGCGGCAATTGTAACATCTGTTGGCGTGTTTTGCTTCGCTGCGTTGGCGCACGGCGATTGGATGGCAAATCACAGGTTTCTCGTCCCCGCCGTTGCCTGCGTTCTTATCGTAGCCGCAACGCGCACAACGCATGCGCCGCTCGCACTCCTTCTCCTTGGAGCCGAGACCCTTCTTTCGACAACAAGGCGCCTCGATCAGTCGTGGCGAGGGAACGAAGCGCTGAGTGATTCGTTCGCGACGTTCGTGCCCGACCCCATCGTAAGGCCCGAGCCACTCGATTGGATGCCGAGCCACCTTATTCGCAACCTCTCGTACTACCTACGGCCCGGCGAGACCGTGGCGCACGTGGACATGGGGCAACTTCCCTATGTGATGCGAGACGTCAATTTCATTGACGGATTTGGTCTCGTCGATCGCGAGGTTGCTCGCCTTACCTATGCCCCATCAAGCGTGAACGTGAAGACGGTTGCAGATGCCTTCTTTGACGCCAATCCAACGGCTGCGATTTTGGTCGTGGACAAGGACACCGCGGTACCGGTGACACTTGGTCAAGCGGCTTTCTTTTCTGATCCGCGTTTCTCGGTACTTTATCGCGAGCAATCGCGCGTGGGGACGTGGGGGGGGAACTTGTGCATCGTGTTCGTGCTTCGCTCCCGCGTGGCGCTGGCCAAGGACGACGCGCTGAAAGCCGAACGCCACTGGCTGTCGGCGGTGCCCGAGGTGCACTCGGCGTTGTGAACAGACAGCGGCAGACCAGGCCGATCGATCCTAGTCGCGGCGCTAATCGCGGTACTAGTCGCGGCAAAAACGCACGCCCAACGCCAGAAGGGCTTCGAGCGACACCGGTTTCGTGATGACACCCCACACCTCAAGAGCTTCTGCTCGCCCATAGCCACGATCGGCTGCAGTCATCACGATCGTTGGGATGGCGCGCAACGCCGGGTCCTGGACGCGCGCGGCGTTGAACTCGAGACCATTCATGACCGGCATGTTCAGGTCGACCAGAATGAGCTTCGGGCGCATCGTGCGAAGTAGCTCGAGCCCCTGGGCCCCGTCGCACGCAGTCGCAACCGAGTAGCCTTCACCCTCGAAGATCTCGCTGACGAGTTCACGAATGTCGCGATCGTCCTCGATGAGGAGAATCGAAACCACCGTTCGTTGCTCAGATGCCTCAGCTACCATCGACGCGCCCGCCTCATGACTCCGAGGGTACACCACTTGTGGCCTCACGGGTTTCCCAGCCAAACGCACGCGATCGGAATCGCCCGAAGCCGATCACCCAACGAATAGACCCGCGGGCCGGTGTGTAGAACGGCACCGGCCACGAAGGCATCGCCAAGGCTGTCGCGGAGCCAGGCCAAGTGGCGTGCATCGTGAGAGGTCGGTGCTGCGGCGGCCTTGATCTCGAAGGCGAGAATGCGCCCCCCCGCCAGTTCGACCAGCAGGTCGACCTCGTGGCGCCCTTGCTCGGCACGCAGGTGGTAGAGGCGTGGGCGGTTGCGCGACACCGGAAGTTGCGGTCGAATCTGAGCGACCACAAAAGTATCGAGCAGGCGCCCCATGAGACCGCCATCACGAAGCACGCCATCGACGTCGGCTCGGAGGATACTCGCCGTGAGCGCTGGATCGACGACGTGGCGTTTCGCGCTTTTGACGAGTCGCTTCAATCGGTTTGAGGACCACGCGGGAAGGTCGTCGACCACCGAGAGCCCTTGAAACAGGGCGTCATAGGCCACCGCGGTCATTCGGCCGATGCCCGCAGCAGCGAAGAGCGTCTGGTCCTCGACCACGCTTGCCGTGTGCAGGGCAACCGCCTCGAAGTAGCGTCGAAGCCGGTCGGAATCACGACCGCGATCCACGAGTAGTGCGTCGCGATGAACCATCTGGTCGATGTAGCTGTCGTAGAAGCGATCGCGCGCGCGTCCCGACAACCGCAGCGCCGGCTCGGGAAAGCCACCACGAAGCGCACGCTCGAGGTAGTCCCGGAGGTCGGGCGGCGACGTCGGCGCCAAAATCTCAGCGCCCGCCGCGAAGCGATCGATGAAGGGCTCGGCCGCCGAGGAAGCATCGATTTCACCTTGCGTCATGCCCCACATGGGGAGGTGAACGAGGCGGCCGGTACCCGGCCACGTGGGTGTATCAAGGGCAGCCCGGGCTGCCCCAGTCACGACGAAGCGGCCGGGGCTGGGATCTGCGTCAACCGCGCGCTTGATCGCGCCGAGTACTCCTGGCGCCACCTGCCACTCGTCGATCAATACGGGAGCGGCCAACCCACGGAGCGCCGCGTCCGGATCGGCTTCGAAGGCCGCCGCGGTGCCAGGCTGGTCGAGCTGGACAACCGTTCGCGCGAACTGGCGAGCTGTCGTGCTCTTGCCGCAGGCTCGAGGGCCTGTAATCCACACCGCGGGGTGAGTCGCGAGCATCTCAGCGAGTGTGGCCTCGACCTCGCGATAGCGGTGCTTTACGGTCTCCACAGTGCAATATTAGCGTTTTACCGCGCCATGTGCAATCGTTTTACCGCAATCGATAATGTTTGTTTCCCTCGTTATGCGATGATTGTTTCCCGCATCTCGAAAGCGAAGTGACTATCGACGCCCGCCCGCCGCGTCGAGCGGCTTTGGCACGCCGCCTCCACGACCCGTTCCCACCGGATTTGGGTTCACGACCAGCGAGCCTGCGGGCAGCGAGAAGAACGTACCCCTAGGCCCCGCATTTCCGTTCGGGCGTCCGCCTGGCCCGATCATCGCTGATCCCGGACTCTTCAACTTCGGCTGCCCCGGGCCGCCGGGCGCCTGGTCGGGAGCAGGATTCGTCGTGAGGCCGCCCACCACAAGCCGCGGTGCGGGACTGCCTGTGCCGTCGCCGAGCACCATGCGGCCCTTGCCCGGCTTTTCGGCTTTCTCAGGTGCAGGCTTGTCGACCTTCTCGGCCTGCTTTTCGGGCTTTGCGTCCTTCTTTTCTTTTGAGTTCGAATCGTTCCGATGGTTGACGGTGCTCGTCTTTGACGCGCCCGGAGATGCCTGCGCTGGCCGCGCTGCGCCGCCATTTTGGCGAGAACCCGGAGACGTCTTGTCGGTACCGGTGGCAGGGTTCAAAAGCCGAACGGCGCCATCTGGTCCAACAAATTTGGTGTCGCCGGTGCGCGTATCGTGGGTCGCGGTCGTTCCGTCGGAATAGGAAATCGATCCGTCGGGATTGATCTTGCCCGGGTTGCCCGATGGATCGGTGCCGCGAATTTGCGCACCATCGGAATAGACGAAGTTGCCATCGGCGCCTCGGTGCGGCGTGTTTCCGCCGATGACCTCAACGCGACCTCCGGGATGCATGAACTTGGTGTCGCCGGTCGCGACGTCGTGGCTCACGACGGTGCCGTCCGAGTAGCTGATGGACCCGTCGGGCTTCACGGTGCCTGCGCGCCCTGAAGGGTCGGTCGCTCTCACTCGGGCCCCATCAGAGTAGACAAATGTGTCGCCTTCGCGGCGCGGCGTGTGGCTATTGGACACGTCGACACGCCCGTCAGGATGGGTGACGCGCGTTTCTCCGCTCGAGGAATCGTGCGACACAGTTGTGCCATCTGTGAAGCGGATGGAGCCGTTGTTCTGCACCACACCCGTTCGTCCGCCAGGGTCAGTGGCGCGAACGCGCGTGCCATCTGAGTACACAAAGTGCTCGCCGCTTCGATGCGGAGTTGCCCCGCCGGCGGCATGAGCGCTGGCGCTCAAGAGGCAAAACATGGCGAGTGCACCGAACGAACGAACGCAAGCATAGCGCATGACGATCTCCCTCGAATCACGCGGTCACGCGGACTCGAGGGTCAACCTAGCATCGGCACCTGCTTCGCGCTTGTCGCCCGTTCGTGGGGTCTGACGCGCATCTTCCGTTTATGAAGGTCTCGGACTTCGGCTCCCTCTCCCTCTGGGAGAGGGTTGGGGCGAGGGCGCAACCTCGTTCGCCGAAGCTTGAACCAAAACCACGCTGGTAGCGGCTGGGGATCGAGGCTCACGTGTCATCTAGATGAATTCCCTCACCTCGATCCTCTCCCATCGGGAGAGGGAGCACGGCACCGCCGTTTGCATTCCTCTTCAGATGAGCACAATGGTCAGCACCCTGAGGGGCACAGAAATTGTGACGCGACTTCTGGGGGGCGAGTGACCGCGATGAATCGGCTGGGGGAGTTTGAGGGGGGAAGGCTTCCTCACCCCTCAACCACAAACTAATACCGATAATGCTCGGGCTTGAACGGCCCATCCACCGACACACCCAGGTACGACGCCTGCTCAGCGGTCAGCTTGGTGAGCTCAACGCCCAGCTTCTTCAAGTGAAGCGCGGCGACCTTCTCGTCAAGTTTCTTGGGCAACATGTAAACTTTCTTGTCGTACTGCTTGTAGTTCGCCCAAAGCTCAAGCTGCGCGATCACCTGGTTTGAGAAGCTCGTCGACATGACGAACGACGGGTGACCGTTTGCGCAACCAAGGTTCACCAGACGGCCGCGCGCGAGCACCGTGATGCGCTTGCCGTCGGGGAAGATGAACTGGTCGACCTGTGGCTTGACGTTGACCTCTTTGATCTCAGGATTCTTCTCGAGCCACGAGATGTCGATCTCGCAGTCGAAGTGACCGATGTTGCACACGATGGCCTGGTCCTTCATGACCTTCATGTGCTCAGCGCGGATGATGCTGCTGCAGCCCGTCGCCGTGACGAAGATGTCACCTTGTGGGGCGGCTTTCTCCATGGTCGTAACTTGGTAGCCCTCCATCGCCGCTTGAAGCGCGATGATTGGATCGATCTCGGTGATGATGACGCGTGCGCCGAGGCCACGAAGCGACTGCGCGCAGCCCTTGCCGACGTCGCCATAGCCGGCAACGATGGCAACCTTGCCCGCGAACATGACACCGGTGGCGCGCTTGAGGCCGTCGCCAAGGGACTCCCGGCAACCGTAGAGGTTATCGAACTTCGACTTCGTCACTGAGTCGTTTACGTTAAACGCGGGCACCTTGAGCGTGCCGTTTTTCGCCATCTCGTACAGGCGGTGAACGCCCGTCGTGGTTTCTTCCGAGATGCCGCGAACGGGATCGGGACCCGAGAATAGTTCGGGGTGTTTCTCGTGCGCGATGATGGTCAGGTCGCCACCGTCGTCGAGAATCATGTTCGGGCCCTTGCCACCGGGGAACGCCATGAGCTGCTGCTCGATGCACCAGTTGTACTCGTCCTCGGTCATGCCCTTCCACGCGAACACGGGGACACCGGTCGCTGCGATCGCAGCCGCGGCTTGGTCTTGCGTGGAGAAGATGTTGCAGCTCGTCCACGTGACTTCGGCGCCGAGCGCGGTGAGCGTCTCGATCAAGACCGCCGTTTGAATGGTCATGTGCAAGCAGCCTGCGACGCGCGCGCCCTTCAGCGGCTTCTTGGCCCCGAACTCTTCACGCAAGGCCATGAGGCCCGGCATCTCGCTTTCGGCGATGGAAATTTCTTTGCGACCCCAGTCAGCGAGGCTCATGTCTGCAACTTTGTAATTCGTGCTCATCATCATTCCCTTTCGTACACTTAGTCAACGGAGTGAACGGCTTTAGCAACCGCACACATCACTTGCCAGTCAAGATCCTTGTCGATTCCCTGCCCGCGCAGTGCCTTGGGCAGTTCGGTCACGGAGATTCTCTCGAATCCCGCATCGCGAGCGAACCGCTTCAGCTCGCTCGGCGCAAAGCCGAGCCACACGTCGGCCTGCGCGCGCATCGCCTCATGGTCGTGACGCGCATAGTCGATGACGACGAGCGCACCGCCCGGCCTGCAGAGCTTGCCCAACGCGGCCACATACTCCCCGGGCTTGGGCGCGTGGTGAACGACGCGCGACGCGAACACGACGTCGGCTTTTCCACCGAGCGATTTGCGAACGCGCTTGGAATCGATCTCGTCGTGCAACAATTCGACGTTCGCGTACCCGCGCGACATCACACGCTCTTTCGCAAGAGCGAGCTGAGCGGCCGAGCGATCGAAAGCGACCACGCGCGCAAACACAGGGGCAAGAACGTCAAGCAACCTGCCATCACCTGTACCCGCATCAACCGCAAGCTCTCTTCGCGGCAACAAGCTTCCGAGGGCAGCAAGGTACGCGCCCAGTTCAGACGCAACCTCGAGCGGCTTGCCCCCTGTGGTCTGCGAGAAAAATTCGCGACTATGCACTTCGCGCGACGCGATCACTTGTGCGACGCGATCAATGGCGCCATCGGCCTCGCACATGGCACGCCCTGCAGCCAGCGCATCACGGACAACAGCATCTTGTGCGAGCGCGTCGTTGAGCCGCACGAAGAGCCTCGTGCCTTCTCGACGGACGACCAACAGATCGAAATCTCGAAGTGCCGAGGCATGGCGAGACACGTTGGGCTGACTCTCACGCAAGAGTTCGGCGAGCTCGAACACGGCGAGCTCTTCTTGAGCCGCAAGCGCGAGGAGGCGCAACCGCACGGGCTCACTGAGCACACGGTAGAGCTCCCAACGTTGGACGGCAGCGGTCACGGTCACTGAAGCGTATTATACATCATTACGCATTGACGCAACAAGCTCTTGTGTGTGAGCAACTGAGCCAGCTTCTTCGTCCGCGATTTCTATCGTGCGTGGCGTGCGTGGTGAATAGGCGGCGGCCGACTTCGTCTGTAGCTCAGGCGTAATTCTTCGCCTTGCTTGCAACAGACAGGGCTTTGGACTGCGCAACACAGCGCCGTGCGAGGCTCGGAATACCTTTGAGGAAACACCAAATGGGAACATCGATTCGTAACACCGCGGCTCTTGCAATCGTGTTGGCTGGCTGCTCGATCAACGCCCCAACTCTTGCTGACTTCCAGCCGGACACGACGTCCAAGGATGACAATTCCGCCGTCGCCGCGCAGCCGCTCTCGGGAAACATCAAGGGGACCGCGTTTACGGCGAAGGTCGCTCTTGCCAAGACGTCTTTCGGCAGCCGTGAAATCACCATCTACGATCAAGACGCATCCTGCTCGAACGTGCCCAAGCTGGCGGAGGCGCGATCTATCTTCTTCACCCCTGAATCCTGGTCTGACGGCGCGTCCTATGCGCTCAGCTGGAATCGGTCCGCTACGTTTTTCGTTCCACCCGGAACGAACATCGCAGCGAGCGCAGGGCGCGTCGAAGTCATCACGATCGGCAGCGAGAAAACAGCGGGCTCCCTCCGCGTTCGGGCGACCTACAGCGACGACACGAAGGTCGAGGGCGAGGTCCCCGTGTACACCTGCGACAAGTAACGAAGGTGAACAGCGAACGTCCAACGGGTTACGCCTTCGCGTGAACCCGAACCGCTGGGAACGCCACTGCCACGTGCTTGCGGATTTCGCGGGCCAGCGTGAAGAGTGGCGCGTCCCTGGGTTGTCAGCAGAGAAATGTGCCGTTACGTCTCAAGTGTGGGCACCAAAGGCAACCAGCTGCTTCTCGTCCTCTACGACGGCAGGTGCCGGTTCTGCACGCAGAGCGCCGCGAAGCTCGCCCGGTTTTTCGGCCCGACGCGTGTGGTGACCGTGAACTTCCAGGACGCGGGCGTGCTCGATCGCTACCCAAGTATCACCTACCAAGCCGCGATGGCGGCGATGCACGTTGTTGCCCCTGACGGCCAGGTCTACCCTGGCGCCGCCGGCGTAGCGCGGCTCATCCGAGCGCTGCCGCTCGTTGGAATCATCAGCTATCTTTACTATCTGCCCATCATCAAGCAACTTGCTGATCTTGCCTACCGCCTCATCGCAAAGCACCGATACCGACTGTTTGGCAGGAATGAGCCCTGCGAACCCGGCGGCACCTGTAACCTTCACTGAGGTTGCTATCGAGGGAGTGCCCCCGATGAGGCGCGTCGCGAGTGCGCTTGCCTTTGCAGTTCCTGGCGTCCTCATCGTGGGTACCGACGCCACGAGACGGTGGGCAAGCATCACGAACTGGGACGCTGCGACCCTGCGCGCGTACATCGCCACTGCGATTGTTACGTTATTCCTATGGGGCGCGCTTTGCCGCATCGCCGCGCAAGCGCCTGGAGTCTTCAGGTGGCTCGCGCACGTCGTCCTCATCGTGGGCGCCGGTTTCGCATGGGGTGGGCAGGGCTATCTCTTCGGCCGTTTTCACAGCTACCTCAACGAGCGCGCCGTGCTCGTCGGCGCCACCATGCTCCCGAGCGTGGGTCAGCAGGTGGTCGCGGATGCACGGACGTTCTCGCTCGC
>CAMBEV010000008.1 GCA_945865595.1 Nannocystis exedens
CGGGGACAGCTTGGGCGCGTGCTGTTCTCGGGCGCTGACGTCGAGAAGCGCGTCGGGGCGCTCTCGGGTGGTGAAGCTGCACGGCTCGTCTTTTGCCGCATCATGGTGGAGCGTCCAAACGTCCTGGTTCTTGACGAACCGACGAACCACCTCGATATCGAGGCGATTCAGGCGTTGATCGATGGGCTGAAGGCGTTTGACGGCACGCTCATCTTCGTGTCGCACGATCGCGCCTTTGTGTCTGCTCTTGCGACGCGCATCCTCGAGGTGAACGAGCGCGGGTTTCGCGATTTTCCGGGGACTTACGAGGAGTACCTTGAGCGCTGCGGCGATGATCACCTTGATGCCGATGCAGTGGTCCTCAAGGCCAAGAAGCACGCATCAGAGACGTCGGCAACGAAGCAGGGCGACAGCGCCGCGTCGCGAGATGAGCAGAAGCGTCGCAAGAATCGGCAGAAGCTGTTGCCTGCGCGACGTGACGAGGTGGTCGCAACCCTCGAAGCGAAAGAGGCGCGCAAAGCTGCGATCCATGCGCGCTGGTGTGAACCTGGATTTTACGAGCAGACCGCGAAGGAAGAAATCGCGGTGCTTGAGCGCGAAGATGCGGAAGTCAGCGCGAGCATCGCTGCGCTGATGACCGAGTGGGAGGCCCTCGAGGCGGAGATGGCGCTGGGGTAGGGCGCAGCGCGCTACTTCTTCGCCTGCTTGCGGGCCGCGCGTTCAAGAAACTCGTCATACGTGCCGCCGAAGTCATCGAAGGCGCAGCCCTTGCCGGGTTGCCTTTCGAGCTCGATCACGCGCGTTGCGAGTCGGCCTACGAAGTGACGGTCGTGGCTCACGAATACGATCGAGCCCTTGAAATCAAGCAAACCGTCGAGCAAGCCCTCGATCGATTCGATGTCGAGGTGGTTCGTCGGTTCGTCAAGAACCAGGACGTTATGCTGACCGAGCATCATCTTCGCAAGCAGCAAACGCGCGGCCTCGCCACCGCTCAGCGTCGCGGTATTCTTGAGGGCCTCGTCGCCAGTGAAGAGAAGCTTGCCCATTGCTCCTCGCACGGTCTCCTTGTCGAGGTCCGGGAAGAACGAATAGAGCCACTCGTACGCGGTGAGGCCTTTGCCTGTTTCGCCGATGGCCTCGTGGTGGTCTTGCGCAAAGTAGCCAACACTCGCGTCGTGCCCCCAGCGGACCCCGCCGCTGTCAGGGGTTAGGACGTAGCGCTGGGTATCCTTGTCGAGCTTAGTGTAACTACCTACGATCAATTTGAGCAGGGTGGATTTGCCGACGCCGTTCGGTCCGATGACGGCGATGCGGTCGCCTCGGTTGATGTTGAGGTGAACGTTGTCGTAGACGACGAGATCGTCAAAGCGCTTGCTCACACCCTCGAGGCGAACGACGTCGCGGCCGCTTGGCTTCTCGAACGGAAAGCGAACGAACGGTCTGACAAGGCTTGAACGTTTGGGGCCTTTGGTCTCGATCTCTTCGGACAGTTTCTCGATCTGCTTCACGCGTGATTGCGCTTGCTTCGACTTCGATGCGTGCGAGCCGAAGCGCTGCACGAAGTCTTGCAGGTCGCCCATCTTTTTCTTGGCGACAGAGGCCTGTTGTTCAGCGCGTTGACGATTCTCGTACTTGGCACCGATGAAGTCGGTGTAGTTACCCGTGTAGACCGTGATCGTGCGGTAGTCGACGTCGGCGATGTGTGTCGCAGCCTCGTTCAAGAAGTGGCGATCGTGCGAAATGATCACCACGGTGCCCTCGTAGTTGATCAAGAAGTGCTCGAGCCAGGTGATCGATTCGAGGTCGAGGTGGTTGGTCGGCTCGTCGAGAAGGAGGACGTCCGGCTTACCGAAGAGGACTTGCGCGAGAAGGACGCGCAATTTGTAACCGGCAGCGAGCGTTGCCATGGGCTCCTCGTGCTTGTCATTCGGGATTCCAAGACCGACAAGCAACTCAGCCGCTTCGCTTTCGGCCATGTACCCGTCTTCTTCCGAGATGGTTCCTTCGAGTTCGCCAAGGCGAAGGCCAATTTCGTCGGTGATTTCCCCGGCGAGCAGCGTCTCCTTTTCTTGCAACGCGGCCCAAAGCGCCGGGTTGCCCATCATGACGGCGTCAACGATGCGTTCTTTGTCATAGGCAAAATGGTTCTGCTTGAGCACGCCGAGCCGGCAATTGCCCGGAATCTTGATGGATCCTGCGTCGGTGTCCTCGCTTCCTGCGAGCATCTTGATGAGCGTCGACTTGCCAGCCCCATTGGCGCCGGTCACCCCGTAGCGCTTGCCGGGGTCGAACTGCATGCTGACGTTTTCGAAGAGAATCTTCGGGCCAAATCGCTTGGTAACTTTGTCGAGGACGATCACGGCGCATCGAATACCACACGATTGAGCCGGGTCGGATACTCTATCGAAAGAGTGCGTGATCCGAGCTTCTACGTGAGCGGCCTGCTTGAAATGCACCGCATCAGCGACGCCATTGAGCGCCGCGCAACCTGGCGCCAGTCGATGGCGGCTCTTGCGCGCGCGAGTGCGGAGGAGGCCTCGGCGCCTCTCGATGGTTTGCATCCCGAGGTGCTCGCGCAATCGGTGCGCGCCGCGCTGCAAATGGGCATCGTGGACGACCTTGACTGGCTTGCTCCGACGGCGGCGGGCCCGGCTCTGTACGAGCTTGCGGCAGCGCTTCCCCTCGGACCCGAACAGCGGGAGCTCGGGCGTCGTGTGCTTGCGCGCCTGCTCCCCGGCAGCGCTGACGTGTTTGTTGCGATTGCAAAGCGCATGGCGGTCGGTACGTCGAAGGCGCTCGGAAGCCATGCGATTCGAACGCGTATCGCATTGGTCAACGAACTTCCCCTTTCGCATCAAGTGCAGGACGGTGCGCTCGCGCTCGCGATTGCTTCGCGTCGCGATCTCGCACGCGATTGGATCGCGGTGCCCGCAACGGGTGCGTTGCCTTCGCGTCGCCTTGCGGCGCGCTTGCTCGAGAGAGCCGCACGTGAAGCGGCGCGTCGAGCTGCGCAGGGCGATGAGCACGCACTCAGAGCGTTCCGTGTCGACGCTGTGGCGCAGGCGTGGTCCAAGCTGCTGGCCGATCGCGAGTCACTCGTGTGGCGTCACGTTGCGACGGCGCGCGGCCTCCTTGCTCCGTGGCTCGTCAACATGCGTGACGAAATGGATCAGGGCCTTGACCCTCAATTGTCACCAACGGAGTGGCGAAGAGCGGCCGCCAGCGTAGCGGCCTACGTTGCAGTCGCACCAAACGCGGGAGTGCGGCGCGCGCTTTCTGCGATGTCCCGTGGCATTCTCGATCGCGACCCTGGCTGTGCCGGCGCATTCGTTTGGGGCCTCACGCGCGGGGCTGAGGCCGAACCCGAGGCTGCGTGGGAAGTGATCGATGCGCTTTTTGGTCGCGTTCCTTGGGAGACAGTAGAAGCTTCTGTCGATCTCATTCGTGCCCTTGGGCCGTCTGCGTTCTCAGTTCGCGTGACGGAGCGTTCACTCGCGATGCTCGCGCAGCAAGCTCAGTTGGGCTCTCTCGACGATGGTCACGAGGCGCTCAAACGCGAGCTGCTTCGCGACCTGGGCGAAGGTCCCGACGACACCCGGCCACTCCGCGACCAGCTGCTCTTCGCTCTCGAAGGCTATGCAACTGAAGGCGCACGGCTTGCGCACCAGCGAGCGCGCACAGTTCTGAAAGCCGCAAGCGCGGCAACCTCCGTGCTTACAGGGTGCTCTGTCGCCGAAGAGTTGGCAAAAGGCTCAGAGGGCACTCGAGCACGCCGGTCGGCCTTCGCGGTGTTACGCGATCTCGACCTCAGCCTCTTTGAAAGTAGTTTGCTCCACGACCTCCTCTACCTGGGCACCCAAGAAGATGCACGCGCGGGCGCGATGTTGCTCGATACGGTTCACGAGCAGGTGAGTGACTGGATCCTCGAACGCGAGCGAAGGCCACGGACCTCGCTCGAGTTGTCACACACGACGATCGATTTGCGCCGCCTTCGCACGTTGCTGCATCTAGTGGACACAGATGTCGTCGATGCGACGGAAGACCCCACGCGGGTGATGGCCCTTCGCAAGCGCTGGTTGCGTGTTGCGCGGGTCTTGCTCGAGCGATTCGATCGCGATACTGAGCCGACGATTCGACGCACTGTCGTGGCGACACTCGCGCGCGTTCTCGACGCGCTCGTTCGGGTGAACGCGTGCGACCTAAGCGACGTGCTGCTTGTTGGGGGACGCAGTCTCGAAGACCCGGTTGCATTCGAGACGCTTGCAGAGGCGTCGATGAATCCCGATGTTGAGCAAATTGTAAGGCGGTTCGCTGCGTTCGTGCGCCGGTCAAGACCCAAACCGCTCGTCCCGCGATCGAGCGATCACGCCTCATCGGTCCCCCCACCGGCGAACGAACGCGATGAGCTTCTCGACAACATTGCGGCGTTCGAAGAGCTGTTTCGCGATCTCGTTGAGGACGCGTCTGGGCGCGTTGAAGCGCTGCGCGCGGCGTTCGCCAAGATGCACGCATCGCTCTACGCAATCACGGTCGCCGGCTCGCTTCGTGCACTCTGCACTGAACGTCCAGGCGAACCCGACGTGGTCGAGTCGCTCGAAGTCGCGATCGGCGTGGTGGGTCAGCTTGCGATGGGCGCGCGCGCGCGTCTCGAACCCGAGAGTGCGCACGGGGCCAACCAGCCAGGCACGCCGAAGCCGCTCTCGTTTGCGATCTCGCAGGTGCTCCTGGCCAACGTGAATCGGCTGCAGGACGCGGTCATCGCTGACAGCATTGAGATTCTCACGCGCAATCTACCTCGCGCGATAGGGAGGCTCGTTTCGTCAGTTTTGTGGACGATTGGCGAGCTGCCGGTCGATCTTCCTCAACGCGACAGCCTTTCGCTCAAGGTGATCGAGGCGCTGCCTGCGTGGCTGCCCGCCCGCCGGACGATTGGGGGATTCTACGTGGTTCGGCCTCTGGGCACTGGCGGCGTTAGCTCAGTGTTTATCGTCAAGCGAATTGAGGAACGCCACGAGAAGTCGCCAGAGCTTCTTGCGCTTAAGGTTCCCGAGTACTCTCTGACGGCTGCGCGCAGTGTTTCA
This sequence comes from Nannocystis exedens, assembly GCA_945865595.1. Taxonomy (GTDB): domain Bacteria; phylum Myxococcota_A; class Polyangia; order Polyangiales; family Polyangiaceae; genus JAHFDX01. The sequence continues at coordinate 5,082 of CAMBEV010000008.1, forward strand.
GAGTCTGACTTCTTGACGATGTTTCGCGATGAGGCGTCTGCGCTGCTCGCGCTACCCGCTCATCCCAATATCGCACGATTTGTTACATTTGATGCGGGTGCGAAGCCAAAGCCAATCCTTGTGATGGAGCTCGTCGAGGGCACGACACTCGAGAAGCTGATTGAGTCACGAACGCTCGATGTGCCACGCGCGATGCGCATTCTTGACGATGTTCTCGCCGGCCTTGAGGCAATGCACCAGGTGCGGGTCGCCCACCTCGACGTCAAGCCTTCAAACGTAGTGCTTCGTAATAGCGGCGAGGCGGTGCTCGTCGATTTCGGGCTTGCAGGGCGACACATTCGCCCGGGCTGCGCGACCGGCTCGTACGGTGCGCCCGAAGTTTGGGTCACGGGGGCCGAGGCTTCGCCGCAGCCAATGGGGGCCGACATCTATGCGTTCGCGTGCACTGCATTTGAGGCGCTCACCGGACAGGTGCTGTTCAGCGCCGACACTGAGCTTCAGTTGATTGCGCGGCATCTCGGGCACGACGGCGACCCACCGATCGTGCGGGGCCTTGCCGAAGACGTGCGATTGCGCCCGGTTGCCGGTCTCCTGCGTGCGTGCTTGCGACGCGACCCCGGTCAGCGTCCTTCAGCAGGTGAGCTTCGCGGCGTTCTTCGTCAAGTGGCTGAACAATTGGCGGCGTCATCATGGCCGATCCAAACTGTGTAGCGAAATCTCGCCTCAGTTTTGGTCGGGTCTTGACGGCATCACCGTTCGAAATGAATACACCGTCTATGCGCACTTCCGTTCTGACGGTCGCGGTATTCACAACGACTCTCGCGTGCGGCCCAAAGTCACCGCGTCCCGCGAATCTGCCCGAAGTGCGTTACGAAGACGATGGAACGGCGCCGAGTGCTTCCGTTGCCCCATCACTCGCAAGCGCGTCGGTCGCCGTGCCTCCAGAAGCACCGGCCACCGTCATGCCCGCCATGCCCGTCATGCCTGCGCTGGCGGCGAACCCGCCTGCCGAGGCAGCCAAAGCGATCGGTGCCGTCGGCGAAAAGTTAGTGAAGAAGCTGTTCACTGGCGATGAGAACAGCGTGCTGTCACCGTGGAGCATCGCCGAGCTTCTCGCAATGGCGAGCGTTGGCGCAAGGGGCGCGACGCACGACGAATTCTCCGCGTTTATGAACGTCAATGTTCATGACGATGTCCTTTTTCCCGGTTTTCGCGATCTGCGTGCGAAGGTGTCTGCAGGCCTGTCACAAGCAACGCTGACGTCCACCACCAAAGGCCCTCCCTTTGTTCTCGATGTCGCAAACAGCGCCTGGGCCGACGACAGCACCGCACTCGAACCCGCCTTCAGCACCACTATTCACCACTACTTCGGCGCCGAAGTGTTGCGCGCTCCCATTCGCCAACACCCTGACGATGCGCGTCGCAAGATCAACGCGTGGGTTGGTGATCACACGCGCCAAAAAATCCACAATCTGCTCGCCGAGGGTTCGATCACAAACCAGGTCCGCGCCGTGCTGGTCAATGCAGTTTACTTTCTCGGAGAGTGGGAATCGGCCTTCGCTAAGGGGCGCACAAAATTGACGCCGTTCACCACCTCGAAGGGGACCAAGGTGGAATCGCTTGCGATGAACCAGATGCTCACCGCGCCCTACCTGGACGACGCTCGGTTCCAAATGATCGAGCTTGGGTACAAGGGCTCTTCGCTGGCCATGGTCGTTGTGCTGCCAAAGAGTGACGCCAAGCAGATGGACGCATTTGGAGTCACGGCCATCGAAGGGTCGATTCCCAAGCTGAACGCCCAGCGCGTCCGCCTCTCGTTGCCCAAGTTTTCGATCACGCGTGCGATGAAGCTCTCAGACACACTCATGCAGCTCGGCCTCTCGCTGCCGTTCACCGAAAAGGCAGACTTTTCCGGAATGACCAACGACAAGTCGCTTTACCTGTCACAAGTCGTTCATCAAGCACTGGTAACCGTAGACGAGAGGGGTACCGAAGCCGCAGCTGCGACGGCGGGAACCTTCGCGGTCAAGTCAGTCATGACCGAGACCGTCATGAACGTTGACCATCCGTTCTGGTTTCTCATCCGCGATCGCTCGTCAGGGGCTGTCTTCTTCGCCGGGCACGTGGTTGACCCGACGAAGAAAAACTAGGGATTCCCCGCGCGCTGGCGTCTCGTGGGCCGTGGGCCTTCCGGAGCCGGTTTTTCGCCGCCCTTGGGAACGCCTCGGCGCTTCTCTTTATAGAAGACGCGAATCGGAACACCCTCGAAGCCAAACGCTTTGCGCAGCTGATTGATCACGAAACGCTGATACGAAAAGTGAATGTGCTCAGGCGCGTTCGTGATGATGACGAACTTGGGCGGCCGGCTCTCCACCTGGGTGACGTAGTAGAGGCGCGGAGCCTTGCCGTTCTTCGTTGGAGGCGTTCGCGTCTCGAGGACCCGCTCAAAGAAGCGGTTCAGTTCGCCGGTCGAAACGCGCTGTACGTAGCTCTCGCGGACCTTGTCGATCTGCTCGAATAACTCGTTCATCCCGCGTCCGGTTTTCGCGCTGATGCGAACGACGGGTGCGAACGCGGCGAAACTAATCTTGTCGCGCGCGCTCTCTTCCGCCTTCGAATACTCGTCCTTGCTGAGCAGGTCGCTCTTGTTGAGCGCGATCACGAGTCCGCAGCCGCGCTCCTCCGCAAGGCCGAGAATCTTTGCGTCTTGCTCTGCGACACCCTCGGCTGCATCGCACATGAGAACGACGATTTCTGATCGCTCAACGCTTCGAATGGACTGCAACACGCTGATTGATTCGACGGCGTCATCCGCTTTGTTGACCTTGCCCTTGCGACGAATGCCTGCCGTATCGACGAAAATGTACTTCTTGCCGTTACGTTCGACGACGGCGTCGATGGCGTCTCGCGTCGTGCCAGGTTGATCGTCGACGAGCATGCGATCCTCGCCAAGCAATCGATTCAGGAGGCTCGATTTTCCTGCGTTGGGGCGGCCAGCAACGGTGATACGGGGAAGGTCAAGTTCTGGAACTTCCTCGAGGGCCTGCTCCGCGCCAAAGTGTTCGACCATCGCGGCTTCGATCTCACCGATGCCGCGCCCGTGCAGCGCGCTCACGGGGTAAACTTGCTCGACACCGAGGCGGTAGAGTTCGAATGCGTCAGGGTCCACCTTGGGCGAGTCTGCCTTGTTTGCGGCATAGATGACGGGCTTCTTCGAGCGACGGAGCAACTCGACTGCGGCGCGATCGGCCGCGGTCATGGGTAGCGTCGCATCGGTGACGAACAGGATGACGTCCGCCTCCGCGACCGCCGCCTTCACGTGGCGCGCAATCCCTGTCTTCATCGGGTCGTCATCATCGGGGTCGAACCCGCCCGTATCGACCAGCGTATAAGGCCGGCCGAACGCGTTGGTATCCACGTAGTGCCGGTCGCGCGTGACACCGGGCTCGTCGTGAACGATCGCGAGCTTTGCGCGCGCCAATCGATTGAAGAGTGTCGACTTGCCCACGTTGGGGCGTCCCACGATCGCAACGATGGGCATGCCCTCGCGCCCGCCGGGACCGCGGCGGTCTCGTTTCTTGTAATGCTTCGTCATTTCGATTCGACCTTCGAGTATCCGAGCTCGGTGAGTAATGCGTCGCTGTCTTGCCACGCGGGTGTGACGCGCACGAAGAGCTTCAAGAAGACCTTTCGGTCGAGCATGCCCTCGACGCGCGCTCGTGCGTCTGTCCCGACCTGCTTGAGCAATTCGCCACCTTTGCCGATCAGAATCTTCTTGTGGCTCTCGCGCAGCGTGTGAATCACAACGTCGATGTGAACCACCGGCCCACTGTCATCGAAGCGCTCTACGACTGTTGCCACGCCGTGCGGAATTTCCTGCCGCGTCTTTCGCAAAATTTGCTCGCGCACGAACTCGGCAACGAAGAACCGCATCGGTTTGTCGGTAAGCGCGTCCGTGTCAAAGAGGGGAGGGCTCTCGGGCAAGTGCGGCTCAATCTCGGCGAGCAGTCGATCGAGGCCATCGGTCCTCCGAGCAGAGAGGGGAATGACCGCGACAACTTGATTGAGAACCGAGAGCCGCTCAAGAATGGGAAGAAGCTTGACCTTCTCCTTGATGAGGTCAATTTTGTTGACCACTACGATTGTCTTGAACTCCGCGCTCATCTCTTCGATCAGCTTGAAGTCGGCGTCCCCTAGCGTTGGCTCGCCGCGCCCCAAGTCAATGACCACCACGACAAGTTCAGATGACGTCGAAGCCGCCTTTGCCGCTTCGTTCATCCGAGCGCCAAGTCGTGACCGCGACTGATGGAGACCCGGCGTGTCGACGAACACGAATTGTGCGCGCTCGGTTGTGAGGATCCCGCGAATCTGGTCGCGCGTCGTCTGCGGCTGGGGCGAAGTGATCGCGATGGGTTCGCCAAGCAGCGCATTCAGAAGGGTGCTCTTCCCCACGTTCGGTCGCCCCACGAGCGCGATGTGGCCCGCGCGAAACGCAGGGTGCCCGGCGTGCGTGGCCATTGGCGGATCGGACGTGGTCGTGCGCTCTTCAGTCATTGGCGCCGCGCTCATACCACGCGTCAGGACGCTCGTCGCTAAAGGTGTCCGTATTTGCCCTACCCAAACGACATTCAAACGCCAGTTGGGTCACATTCGCGCTTGCGTTATCCGCGCAGCCATCCGAAAACGCGCCAACACGCGCATGCCTTCTGTCTCCATTTCCCCACGCCAAGCCCGCGCGCTCACGATTGCCGCGTTCGTGGTGCCTGTGGTGCTGTTCTTCCTCGCGCCACCGCTTTCGTCGAGCGGCCTATGGGACCCGCACGAACTCAACGTGGCGGAGTTCTCGAGGCGCATTGCGGTGAGCCTCTTCGGTGCGGGAAGGCTGGCGCTCGATGGCGCAGACAACCATCTGCCCTACCTCAACGATCTCGGGCGACCGTCGCTGCCGTTTCTATCCGTTGCGCTTGGGTTCAAAGTGTTTGGCCTCTCTGAATGGGCCGGACGGTTCCCGTTGGCCGTGTGGGGCGTGGCAGGCGTTGCCGCAACGTACGCTTGGGTCTCGCGTCTGATCGATCGACGTGCCGGTTTCTACACCGCGCTCGTTCTATCGACGATGCCTCTTTATGCGGTGCACGCTAGGACCCTGCTTGGTGACATCTGCGCGATGAGCGCGTTCACCATGGCGTTCGGTGGTTTGCTGGTCGCCGTCATTGACGAGCGGAAGGACGAGCGCGCGAGCCCCATGATCCGTATGGCGTTCGCAGCGCTTGGCATCGGCGGATTGCTTGCGGGCTACTACTCGCGAGGGGCGCTTCTCGGAGTTGCGGCGCCCATGCTCGCCGTTGGCGCGGGTGCACTGGTCGTCGCACTTGCTCAGATTAAGGTGGAACGCTTTTTCGCCCTTGCGGCCGGAATCGCATTTGTAGCTGTGTCGGTTGCAATTATAGTCAAGGCGCTTGCCGCTCTTGAATCGGGTGGCGACAAGAACCTCAGCATGTGGGTCGGCGCCATGGTGCGACCCGGCTCGCACTACCCAACGTTCGACTACTTCGTCGGCGTCCTAGGGCACGCGCTCGCCCCGTGGAGTGCGTTCATTCCGTTCGCGCTGGGGCGCCTCTTTTTGGCCCCCTCAGGTGTGACCGGCGAAGTGGCCGCGAGGGAGAGTCAGGCACGCGTCGCGATCATCTTGGGTGCATCGGTCGCGCTAGGATGCCACGGCTTCCTTGCGCCGCGGGTCGAGTTGATTGCTTTCGTTGCGCCCGCCGTCCTTGCTGCGGCGTGTGGCATTGCGATTCGCGATTTCGAACGCGGCGCGCCGTCGTCGATTCCCGTGGGGGTGGGTACGCTGGTTCTCGCGGGGACGCTTCATCACGACTTCCACAAAGTGCCAGAGAAGGCGTTTCAAGCGTTTGCTCTGAACGTGTCGACGTTCCCTGAGTCGTTCAAGGAAACGTCGCTCCGACTTTGGTGGGTGGTCCTCGGCGTCTTCGCTGTAGTCGCGCTGTTCACCTGGATGGAGAGTGCGCCAAGGCGAGAACCGTTTGCTACCGAGAACTACATCAAGCCCATTCGCGCGGTCTCGGCGGCGTTCGATGGTTGGCTCACGGTTCTCTACTTCGCGCTGGTAGCCGCAGCGGCTCTTTCTGCAGCCGCGATCTGGATCGGCATTCGGCAGAAGGTTGACTTCGCTACTCGGCTCGAGATCAGGTGGCGAGAGGTCGGCATGAACCTTTGGTGGATCCTCGCGCTCGTGCCCTTTGTCGTGATGGTGGGGGCGGTGTTCGTCGCTGATTTGTTCCACTGGGCCTTCCGTGACGACGAGGATGCCTGGTGGCGCCGCGGCGTATCGCTCACGCGACGTTTCGTGGTTGAAGCGCCCGACCCGCCGATGGGTCCTGTGTTTGCGGTCATCACGTTCGGGGTCGGACTGGGCGGGGCCTTCCTCGGCGCTCGCAAGCTTGGCCTCTCCTATCCGATCGCCGGACTGATTGCGACGGGGTCAATCCTTCTCGTCCCGGTGCTCTACGTCGCGCTTGCGGGCCTTGGGTCACTCTTCCGGCATCGTGCAGGCACGATGGCCGTCGTCGGTGCCCTCGCTGCCGCGATTCTCTCCAGCGTCTACTATCCGGCGCTCGCCAACCAACTCTCACCAAAAGATGTGTTTCGCAGTTACGAAAAATACGGCGGGACAACTGGCGCCCTAGGGCTCCTCGGCATCGGCAATCGCGCGGCGGCCTACTATGCCGGCGGGCAGGTCACAAACCTTGCCACGCCTGAAGCGGCTCATGCGTGGCTTAAGGCCGGCGGGTCGAATCGTCGCTTCGTCGCCATGCGCGGCGAGGAACTTTCAAAGCTCAACAAACTTTACCGTGAGACCAGCCAGCCCCGTCAAAACCTGCCCATTCTCGATGCGCGCTCGAGCCAAGTCTTGCTCGCCGCGTCCGGGTTGAATCCGGGCGAGACGAATGCCAACCCACTTTCGCAATGGCTGATGACGGATCCGCCACCGATCGCAAGGCCCATGAAGGCCCTACTCGACGACAAACTCGAAGTGCTCGGTTACGATCTGTTGGACGCGAAAGACAATAAAGTTGACTATCTAACGATGGGCAAGCCCACCCGTATCCGCTTCTACTTCCGAGTACTCGAGGCGCTCGACCGGGACTGGGAGGCCTTCATTCATATTGATCGCGATGCGTTACGATACAATGGCGATCACAAGGCGATGCAGGGCAAGTATCCGATGACGTCGTGGCTCAAAGGCGACGTTGTCGTGGACGACCATAAGGTCGAGCTGGGCCCGAACTTTAGCAGCGGCAAATACAAATTGTACTTCGGCTTCTTTCCAGGTGGGGATGGTCCGCGCATGAAGGTGGTGAGTGGACCAAGTGATGGCGATAATCGCGTATTCGGCGGAGACATTCGCATTCAATAGGGGGCTCAACTATGGCCAACATGTTCGGGGAAAACCTGATGAACGACGATGACGACGTCTATGCATTTGGGTATCTGAATCGGCGCACCTATGATCGCTACGAAGTGACGTGGGCCGTCGATTGCGTAACCGACCAGACGTTCTTGTTCGCCTCGATCGCGAACATCAGCGAGATGGGCATCTTCGTGCGCACTGAGCATCCATTGCCCATGGGCTCACCGCTGACGTTGCAGTTCGCACCGCCTGGCTACACACCCTTCAAACTCACCGGCGTCGTTACGTGGATCAATCCCATGCGTGATTCCGGCGACAATCCGAATCCCGGAATGGGAATCCGTTTCGACCACCTCGAAAAGGTCGATCGCGCGCGCTTGACCGACGCCATTCGGACGATCGCCTATCTGCGCGAACCGGCCTCGTAGCCAACCTCAACACGTATCCCAAAGTCGCCGAGTAGCGACGCGAGGGCCTGCGCAGACGTCCCGATGATGCGCACTTCTCGTACATCACTGCGGGCAACTTCCGCGGCCACCTTTGAGAGCCACTCTTCTGCGAGCGTCTCGTCGGGCGGCGCATCTGCGATCACGATCGCTCGCAGCTCGTCGATGCGCACCCACCCTCGCGGCCACCGTGCACACACCGCTGCGCGCTCGAGCTCGCGAACTTCTCGCACATACGCCTCAAACAACGCGACGGACGCTTCGTCAGGTGAACCGGGAAGCGACGCAACGTTCGCAACCACAGACGTTACAAATGAGGGGCTCACACGCGAGTTGGCGAGGGATGTCCCCAGCGCCGTACACAGAAGCAACGTGTCGGCGTGGTCGAGCGCCCCTTCGATCAACTTCGTCCGAAGCGCATCGATCGATTCGCTTGCCGCACGGTCGTTCAAGTCGACAGCATGCGCGTCATCACGCAGACGCCACTCTCGAGCCCGCTCAACGGGGAGCATCGCTAGTCGCCGGTTTCGCCGCCTCTGCAGGCGCAGCGGTGGCAGGCGCCGCAGCAGGCGCAGCAGGTGCAGCCTTGGTGGTGGTTGTCGCACGCCCACCGTTTGCGTTCGATTCAAGCTCGGCCTTCGCTGCAGCCCCGGCGGTCGGTGACTTTTGAATCGAGCGCAGTCGCGCATCGGCTTCGGCATGAGCCCCCATGGCACGCAGGCACTTGGCGCTCTCAAGCGCGGCCTGATCGCCGGCAGCCGTTCCTTGTGCGCGCTTTGCGATCGCGTCGAACTCTTTCACGGCGACGTTACATTTGCCGCTGCCGTCGCGCGCGCTTCGAGCTGCCCAGAGCGCGGCGGTTGGGTCACCCTTTGCATCGTTCTGAAAGGTGCGGCGCGCATTGTCGAAATCGCGCTTCTCATACTGCTCAATACCGCGCTGAAGGTTGCGGCGTCCGGTTGAGGGCCCTGGCGCCGCACCGCTTGCTACGCCAGCGCCGCCCTTCACGTTGCCAAGACCACTCACCTCGGCACCTCGGCCGGGCGCATTGTCGCCGGGCGCTTGCAGGGGTGACGGCGGCATCGTAGCGATCGGGGTCGACTCTTCCCGCGCGTGGGTCACGTCGTCGATACCGTCGGCCTTCTTGTCTTTCGCGGGCGCTTTGCCTTCGTCCTCGGCGGCGAGGCTATCGTTCGGCCGCGGTCGTGTCGCCTTTGGTATCGCAGAAGCCACACCGGCTGCTCCGGTCACGTGCTCATTGACGGAACGCGCGCGCTCTGACGGCTTCGATTCCGGAGCGCCCATCTCCTCAACAGAGACCGCGCGCTTGTCATTCGACGACCGGGACCGCATCAGTACCGCGCTCGATCCGAGCATCAGCATGAATAGCGCTGCCATGGCGGTCTGCGGCCGCATTGCCCAACGCCCGGCGCGCGATACCCAGCCCGAGCTCGCTTTCTGGAAAGGTGCAATTAGAGTTACTTTTTCAGCGTCCGCAACCGCAGACAGAATGCGCGCCTCAAGAGACGACGGCCCGCCTTCGAGGATACCGACGCGTGTGACACCTTCGTCGCTGTGCTCTGCAAACGCAGCGCGCGCGCGTTTGAATCCATCAAGTTGGGCCGCACACCGCGAGCAGCTGTGCGCATGCTTTCGCATGGCTGCGCTCGTGAGCTCGTCGAGTTCACCGTAGAGCTCATCCAGGAGCAGCGTTTCGAACTTTTCACAGTTCATGGCGACTCATTTCAGCGACCGTGCGAAGTCTTCGTACTCCAAAAGCGCTTCTTGTAACCGCTCGAGCGCGTATCGCATCCGACTCTTGACCGTGTTCTCGCTGACCCCTGTGACTCCTGCGATCTCCTTGAAAGGTAGGTTCGCTACTTCGCGAAGCAAGAACACCTCGCGTTGTTCGTCTGGCAGGCGATCGACTGCGCCCTGAATACGCACCGATAGTTCGTTGCTTGCCGCCGTTCTTTCGACGTCCGCCGTCGCGTCGCGTGTTTGCTCGCCCAAGGTGGGTCCCTCGCCTTCCGCACCCGGCCTGCCGGCGTCGAGCGACGCGTGGCGGCGATGTGTCTGCCGCCTCGCGTGATCGAGACACAGGTTGCGCACGATCGTAAAGAGCCAGGTGAGAAATTTCGCCTGCTCCTTGAAATCCGCTGCCGACTGCACCACTCGCACAAAGGCATCTTGCGCGACATCTTGCGCAACGTCGGGTGACCGCACGTGCCGCAATGCAAAATGAAACACAGCGCGCTGGTGCCTTTGGACGAGGCTGGTCATCGCGGAGCGATCGCCGCCGCAATACTGACGCATGAGCTCTTCGTCGGAGGGTTGGTTCATTCCCCCGATCCTTCGGCTGCGCAAAGCGCCCAGCACGCCGACAAAACGAAGCGCCGCTCGCGGAGCTCGTTCGCGGGTGTAGCGTTCGCGGGGCCGGATTCATACATGGTCAGACGCACAACTCAGCCAAGGGATCTTCACCCAGGGAGGCTCCAGGTTGCCACACCTGAGCCTTTTCGTGGTGAGAACTGTAGGTCAGGGAGCCTAAAGGGAGCGTAGGGGAGCCGCCCTTGTTGCAAACCTGCGCACGAGACCAGTAGACTCGCCCCGTAGTCTCATCCTTAAGGAAGCGCGTGTTTTCACGCGAAAGGAACGTTAGTCATGCAACGGACGGCAACTCTGCTTGGGGCAGCAGTGACCCTAACTCTCGCATCGGTGTTGGCATTTGCGCAGCCCGCCGCGGATGCTGGAGCGCCAGCGAGTTCCGCAGCGCCAGCGAGTTCCGCGGCGCCAGCGAGTTCCGCAGCGCCAGCGAGTTCCGCAGCGCCGGCCGCGGCCGTCCCATCCACGCCCGGATCTGCTGCTCCGGCGGTTGACGGTCCGACGTACGCTGTGCGCTTGCGCGGCCTTGAGTCGCGTGTTGACGAACTCAAAGAGCAGATTCGCCGCAGCCATACCCGCCTCGCCATTGTCGCTGACACAATCACAAGCGGTGGCGTCGCAGGCTCGCGCTCGGATGTCCAACTCGTCAACGAGATGTCCGGCGCCTTCAAATTAGTCAAGACACTTGTTATTCTCGACGGTGCCGTTCAGTACAACGCCAGCGACGAGAGTGGCGCAATGGCCGACAAGAAGGAGATCGCAATCTTCAGCGGCTCCGTAAACCCGGGCGACCACACCCTTTCGGTTGTGCTCAATTTTCAGGGTCACGGATTTGGCCTCTTCACGTACCTGCGGGGCTACAAGTTTGAGGTTAAGTCGAGTCACTCCTTCACGGCACTCGAAGGGAAGAATGTGCTCGTGACCGCCGTCGCCCACGAGAAAGGCGGTGTCACGACGCCGCTTGAGCAACGCCCCTCAATCGAGTGGCGTGAAAAGGTGACCACGCTCACGCCCGCTCAAGTCGGCCGTGGCACGACGCCGCCTCAGACTGGGGCGCCAAAATGACCTTGCGCGGGCACCTTGTGCTCGCGTTGCTTGTGAGCCTGACATCGTCCACGGCACGCGCCGATTCCGACGACAATGAGCTTGCCGCACGCGCGCATCTTCAAGCCGTTACGCGCGATCTGCCGGCGGTGCAGCGGGCGATCGAGCGCGCTAAAGCTGAGCGCCCTCGTCCTGAGCAACGCATCGCCACTGGCGATCTATTGCTGCGCACGAAAGACTTCAGCCGGGCGGTCGTCGTCTTTAGCGAAGTGCTCGAGCAGTTCCCAAACACGCCCGCTTATGTGGACGCGTTATGGTTGCGCGGCGAAACGTTCTACGCGAGCAAAGAGTACCTCTCCGCCAAGCGTGATTACCGCGGCGTCATTGCGCGTGGCGACGAAGCGCGCTTCCGCCCGTACTTACCGAAGGCGCTGGGCCGCCTGATCGACATTTCATTTCGTCTCGGCGATCCACCCGAGGCGCTCGATGAGGTCTTTCAGAAATTCTCTCGCTTGTCGCCTGACCTCATGTCGCCCGCTCTTCGGTACGCCAAGGGTAAGGGCCACTATCGGCGCAAAGAATACTCAGCTGCCGAGCAAGAATTGCGCCTTGCTGCTCAAACGCCGGGCAGTGAATACGTGCACCAGGCGCGGTATTTCCTCGGTCTCGTTGCGCTTCGGCAAACCCCCGCTGCAACTTCTGCGACCGACAAGCCGAACTACCGCCTGGCGATCGACACGTTCAAGCAAGTGACGGATCTTCCGCCCGACACTTCCGACCATAGACACGTGATCGATCTTGCGTGGATGGCGATCGGCCGTTTGTTTCATGAACTTGATCAATACCAACAAGCGAGTGACGCGTATTCGCGCATAGGCCGCGAATCGCCGACGTTCGACACCATGCTGTACGAGCTCGCTTGGGTGTACGTGCGTATGGGCGATCCCCTTCGCGCTGAACGCGCGCTCGAAGTTCTCGCGGTGAGTGATCCAGGCTCGCCATACATCGCCGATGGCACGTTGCTGCGCGCCGACTTGCTCCTTCGCGCGGGTGCGTTTGACAAAGCTCTCCAGCTCTACGAAGGCATTCGTAACCAGTACGACCCAATTCGCTCCAAGGTCGAAGCGTTCCTCGGGGCGACCCACAACCCAACGGTCTACTACGAGAAGCTCTCACAGCAGCAGCTCGAGGTTCTCGATCAGGCTGATCAACTTCCCCCGATCGCGGTGCGCTGGGCGCGCGACGCACAAGATGGGGCGCTTGCATTTGCGGTCATTGACGACGTCAACCAATGCCGCACGCTGATTCGTCAATCCCATTTACTGATCGAGAAGTTGACGGCTTTGACGTCATCGCCAAGCCGCGTTCACGCTTTCCGTGAGCTGGAAGCCGGTGAAGAGAACGCCATCGGCTTGATTAACACGCTCGCGTCAGCGCGCCACGAGGTCGCTAAGGGACTTGACGATGAGGAGTCGGGCTCGGTTGACGGAGAGCTCGCACAAGTTCGTGAGAAGCGTCGAAAGTTGATGGCTCAGATTGGTGCGCTGCCCTTGCGCTCAAGCGATTTCAACGCGCGAGAAGCCAGTGGGACCCGCCAGTGGAACAAGGTGTCGCAAGAGCTCACGTTGCGCGCACAAGAGATCGACGTGCTTCAGGCGACGATCAATGGTCTGCGTCGGGTCCTCAAGGAAGACACCCAGCGCGGCGTCGCGCGCGATCCAGCTTCGCTCGAGCGCTTCAATCGCGAGATCGACGCGAACGAAAACGACATCAAGCGGATGCGTGAGCGTTCCACCGAGATTCGCCGGTTGATCGAAATGGGCCGCGCCCAGGTGGGCATCGGTGACGCGCGGTACCAAAACGACGCGCTTGCACGCAGCGAGTTCAGTAGCCTTCTTCGCCGCGAGCTCGAGCTGGTTGCCGGCGGAGGCGCGGGCAGTAGCGCTGCGAAATTCGCGACAAAAGTTCAGCCGCTTCTGCGTGAAGCCGACAACTTCGAAGAACAACTCATCGCAACCTTCCGCACGCTCGAAGGGCAAGTCGAGCAGCGAACGCGCGAACTACGCGAAAAGATCGAGACCGAGAAACGCAACATCGAGGGTTACGAAGTGCAACTCGAGGGCCTCGATGGCGAAGCCCGCGATCTTGTCGGTCGAGTGGCTGAGCGAAACTTGGGCATCGTTCGAGATAAGCTTCACAATTTGGTTCTACGCGCCGACGTCGGCATCACCGAGCAAGCTTGGGAGGTTCGCGAAGAGGAGCTCGGGCGCGTGCGCACCTTGCAGTCTGAGCGCGCCCGCCAAGAGACACTCCTCGATGAAGAGCTTCGCGAAGTGCGCGACGACGGCGGCAAGTGACGCCCGGGACCCAGTTACGGCGACAACAGCGACAGTTACAGCGATGGACAGAGGGTTCATGAAGACGCGAGTGAGTCGAACAGTCATGGGGCAAGCTGGGCTTGGTGTCCTAGCCGCAGGGCTGGTTGCGTTTAGCGTCTCCGCACAGCCCGCCACGCAGCCTGCCACGCAGCCTGCCACGACGCCTGCCACGACGCCTGCCACGACGCCTGTCACGACGCCTGCACAGAAGCGACGAGCAGCCCCGCTAGCCCCACCGTCTGACGCGCAGGTCGCAGCCTACAATGCTTATCGAGCGCAGGTTGACACCTATGAGCGCAGCGCGCGCGACTATCGAGAGGCGCTGACTAGCATCATCACGCTCCACTACGAGCGCAAGAAGCACACGCTGCTCTCGGGGTTCGACAAGGAGATCACCATCGAGAAAGGCGAGCTCAAGAAGGCGCGCGATTCCGCCATTCGCAAGCTCGAGGCGTTCGTCGACAAGTACAGTGGGCCGAACGCGCAACCCGAGGCCACGCCCGACGCGATGTATCGCCTCGCGGCGCTGTACGAAGAGCGTGCCCGCGATACGGACGAAGATCTGAAGACGGCGCTGAAGCCTGCGATCGCGATCTACAAGCGTATTATTCGCGAGTTTCCTCCGTACCGTGAACTAGCCGGCGTGATCTACTTCCTTGGCCACGCGCTCAACGATTCAGCGCGGACGCCGGAGGCGCAGCAGGTGTGGCGTGCTCTGGTGTGCCAGAACCACTTTTCGTATCCGGTGGCGACTGATGAGAAAGATCCGGAGGTTGACCAAGTTGGCCCGCTTCCGCAAGACGACTCGCACGAGCACTGGGCAGCTTGGCGCCGCAAGTACACGCGCCCAGAGGCGCTCAGACAAGGTGGCGCCGAAGTTTCGTTCGTGAACCCGTACCCCGACGACTGCAAGCCCGTGCCCCAGGCACTTCGGCTCGGTGAGTCGCCTCGCTACGTTTCCGAAATTTGGTGGCGGATCGGGGACTGGGAGACCGAGCAAGAAGATCTCGGCGGTGGCGTCGTGGCGAATGAGCCCTATGCGGTTTGGGACTTCAATCGAGGCGTCGTTGCGTACAAGCAATCGATGAGGCAGCGCAAGCCGCCGTTCTACGCGATCGCGCTCTACAAATATGCGTGGACGTTGTTCAAGCAGCAGCGGTACGAGGCGAGTACCCGCGAGTTCGTCAACTTGCTTAACTATACAGATGAGCAAGAGAAGCTGACAGGCGACAAGGGATCGGACTTCCGCATTGAGGCGTATCGCTACATCGCGGGTTCGCTCACGAACCTCGACTTCGCAGGACCCGGCCCTGACGAGCCGTTCATTGCGCGCGAAGACGTTTTCACGAGTGGGCAGTCGCCCGCTCTCGCCGAAGAGAAGCTCCGCATCGGCATCGATCGCGTTCAGGATGCGCAACTCATCCCTCAAGACAAGAAGTGGACGATCGACGTGTATCGCCAGCTGGCGACTGAGTACGACGAGCTCGGCCACCAGCGCAGCGCCGTTACCGTCTACGAGAAGATGCTCGAGAAGTGGCCCATGGATCCGACGGCTCCCGAGTCACAGGCAAAAATTGCCGAAATGTACGAAGAGCTCGCAAAGAAGACCCAGGTCGGTGAAGAGCGCCAGCGGTATGAGGGAGAGGTGCTCAAGGCCCGGACCGCGCTTGCGAAGTACGTGGGCGACAAGCCATGGCCCGATGCCAACAAGGACAATCCTACGGCGCTCCAGCGTGCTGAAGAACTAGCGAAGGCAGGGTTGCGAACCGCCGCGGTTACGCACACCCGTAGGGGGCAGGCGCTCCTCGACGAAGCGGACGCGTCAAAGGGTGATCCCTCGCGTCAATTGCAATTGCTCTCGCAGGCGCAGCGCGAGTTCGAGCTCGCCGCTCTCGGTTGGCAGGGCTACCTCAGTCAAGACGAAGGCGCTTCCGATGCCTACCGCAGCCGCTTTTTCTACGCCGACGCGCTTCACCAGCAAGTGCGCATCAAGCTGGTGCTTCACGGCGCGAACAGTCGTCAATTTGCTCCACCCTCGCCCCAAGAAATCGACACGGCGAAGCGGGCCGCGGTCGACGTTCGAGAGTCAAACGAGGATGACGAATTCCTCGACCACGCCGCATTCTTCGTCGTCGATCTCAGCGACATCCCACGCGATCTCGCGTTCGAGCGCAGCCGTGAGTCGAACGGGGCACAAGGTATCGCGCCGCGCACCGAGCCGCAGCGAGACGCTCAGCGTAAGGTGCTGAGCGAGCCGATCCCGCCCGAGATCCAAGGTGGCATCTCTGCACGCGACGAATACGTGCAGCGCGTACCCGTCCAGTTCGACAAAGAAAAGCGCGCCCCAGGGTACCAGTTCTATGCCGCCGAAGAGCTCCTGCTCTACGGGCACTTTAGCGAAGCGCGGCCGCGTTTTGAACAGCTCTGGAAAGAACACTGCGGCAAGGACGAGCTCGGATACGAAGCGTGGAAGCGCTTGATCCGTATGAGCAACATGGAGAACGATACCGATCGTTCACATGAGCTCGCCCAAGCCGAGAAGGCGCATTCCTGCGCGGTGAACGAAGGACAAAAGAGCGACGCAGGCAAGATCGTCGATCCGACCATCAAGAACATCGCCTTCATCAAGGCGCGCGCCGAATTCGAGGCCGCCGAAAAGATGCCACCCGGCCCTGAGCGCGATGCAAAATGGCGCAAGGCAGCCGAGATGTACGAGGCCGCGCTCAAGGCGGCGCCTGGGCACGATGATGCGCCCGAGGCTGCGATGAATGCTGCGTACGCGTACAAGCAGATCGGACAGATCGGCAAGGCCATCGAGCTTTATCAACTGTTTATCGACAAGTACGGCAGCGAAGAAAACCTCAAGCGTTTGCAAAACGGTAACGCAGAGGAAAAGACAAAGTACGCCACGCGGGTGAAGTACCTCGGCGACGCGTACGACGCGCTCGCTAGAACGAACTACGGCTTCTTTAATTATCGTCAAGCCGCTGAATCATATGGGGCGGTTGCCAACAATGCGCGCTTCGACGACGAGAAGCGCAGGCAGGCGTCACTCAACGCGCTGTCGCTCTACAAGAGCCTCGGCGATCGCGCAAATGTCGAGGCGCAGTACAAGTTGCTGCAGAACCCAAGGATGAAACTCGACGCGGGCGGCAAGCTCGACATCGATTTTCGTCGCGCCGACTTCGACTACAACCAGTGGAATCCCACGGGTGAAAACGGGGGCGCGAATGGTGACGTACGAAAGTCGTCGGTTGCGTCGCTGACGCAGTACTACAACGCCAACAAGGCGAACCCGAGGGCCGCGCGCTACGCGCTTGAAGCTGCATACAAAGTTTCAAAAATGCTCCGCGCATCCGGCGACCCGGCCTATCGTCAATGGCTGCGGAACACGATGGCGGCGTGGCAATACTTCTCAAAGAATCCCACTGCCGATGACAAGGGCCAGCCGCTTGTGGCAACCCAAGCGCCGTTCAATGACTACGGTGCTGAGGCGGACTTCATTCTCCTCGACGAAGAGGTTCAGAGCGACTGGGACAGCAAGGTCGTGAAGTACCAAGGCACCGTCGAAGAGGTGACCAAGAAATACGACGACGACGCGCTCACCGTAGAGCGCAAGTACAAGCCACGCTTCGACTACATCCTGACGACCTACCAGTCGTTCGAGATCACGCCCGCTGCCATCGCACGCTCTGGCACTCTCTATGACAAGCTTCGCTCCCAGCTCGAGCTCGTCGTCCCCAAGTACTTTTCCGCCAAGGAAGAGGCGCTTCTGCAGTCACTCGAAGAGAAGGGCAAGCAAGAGCAGGTCGATGCGATCCGCGACAAGGTGAGGGGAGCTTGGCGCTCGGCGAAAGATCTGCGGCTCGACTCGGCAACACAAGCGATGGTCACGAGGTACACACAGGCCGCTGTCTACGCGCGAGAGAAGAACGTCAAGAGTGCGCATGTGCAAAAAGGCGTCGCTCGGCTCGCGTTCTACAGCGATTATTTGGGCGACGAGAAAATGCGCAAGTACGTCGAGAAGGTGCAGCACCCGTTCGAGAAGCGCCCGATGACCTACCAAAACGGCATGTTCCTGCAATGGCGCGCGGGTCTCGTTACAAGACCTAAGCCAAGCGGTGACGTGATCGCGCTGCCGGTGTCACCATGACGCCTCACATCATGGTGCATGAACGGTTACATTTTGCCGGCCTCGCCGTGCTGGTGTTTGCGGTGGGGACGCTCACTATCGTTGCTTGTGGTGGCGACGCGCCTCCGAAGACGCCCGAAAACGCGAGCGCTTCGACGGCAACGGCCGCGCCGGTAGCGACTGCAGCACCGACGCACGAAGTCGACTACGCCGCCGACGAGAAGCTCAAGTCCGAGGTGGCGAGCGCCGCGAGGGCCGCCTACGAGCGAGGCTTCGCGGCTTGGCGACAGGCTGATCTCGCGGGGGCGAAAGCCGCATTTCGCGAAGCCGCCGATAAGGACCCAAAAGCGCCCGCACCCCTCTATTCGCTCGGTACGGTCAACGAACGCCTGGGCGACAACACGCAGGCAGAGCGCGCTTATCGCGATGCGATTGCGGTCGATGACGGTTACGAATTGGCCGTCGGCGCTCTCAGCGCACTCCTCGCGCGGACGGGCCATACGGACGACGCTGAGTCGCTTCTCAACGGCAAGCTGCGCAAGGCACCTGGCTCGTCACGCTTGAAGATCTATCTCGCCGAAGTGAAGTCGATTTCCGGCAATACCAGCGCCGCACAAAAGATCGCGCAAGAAGTGCTTCGCGATCACCCTGAAGCCAAAGAGGCGATGATTGTAATCGCCCGCGATCACTATCGCGCACGGCGCTACGACGTCGCGCTTTACGCGGTAAAAGCGATCATCGAAGGGTCCCCCGACATTCCCGCACGCGACAAAGACAACGCTGAAGTTCGGCTTCTCCGCGGCCTCATCAAGCGTGAGCTCGGTGACCGCATGGGCGCACTCGTTGATCTCGAAGAAGCGATCGCGCGAAGGCCCGACCTGTTCGAGGGCTACGTGAACGTCGGCGAAATGAAGCTCGAAGCGGGCAACGCCCAGGCGGCACTTCCGGTGCTCGAGCAAGCGGTTAAATACGCGCCCGCAAACGCGATCGCCCGTCTCGACCTTGGCGACTGCTACCGTCTGCTCGGTCGCACCTCTGAGGCCAAGCGAGAGCTCGAGTACGCTCTGCGGCAAGACTCGAGCCTGGCGCACGCGCATTACAACCTCGGCTTGCTCTACCTTTATTCGCCAAGTGTGGCAGGCGTCTCCGATGGCGAGAAGCAGATGTCGTTGGCAATCAAGTCGTTTGACACCTTCAAATCGATGAAAGGCTCCGCCAAAGGCTTTGGCGACGACGTTGATGATCTGCTGAGCACAGCCAAGCGCAAACAGGCAGAAATTAAGGTCAAGAAGCAGGCAGAGCAGCCCGCTCCGCCCGCTGGCTCGGCAGTCCCGGCAGTCCCGGCCAAGCCCGTTGATGGCGGGGCCCCCTGATGCGCGCTACGCTTTCTAGCATCATGAGACACTTGCGGTGGGCCACGATGGTGGCATTCGGGTTGCTCCTCGCCGATGCCGGGTCACCAGCGCTTGCTCAGCCGCGTCCTGCACAACCACGTCCGGGCCAGCCTGCGCCTCGTCGCGCGCCGGCTGCAGCGCCCCAGCCCGCGGGCGGGGTTTTGAATCTGGGGGAGATCACGATTACCGGGCGTCCGCAAAAGCCGATTGCTGCGGTCGACGTCGGCAGAATTCCGGCAAAACTCACGCTTACAGAGCTGAAGCAGTCGTTTGTCGATCGCATTGATGAGGCGGCCTTCAAAGAGCCGTTTTGATTTGGTCGGTGCTCGCGGCGTGCTCTGTCGGGTTGACCTCAGCGTCCTGCGTGGCTCGGCTCGCGGCGTTATATCGAGGTCCTGACCTCGTGGTGTTGGTCGATGCCGGAGGCGAACGTGCCCTCGCGGCACTCGTGCCGGCCGCCGACCAAGGCAATCCGCGCGCTTGGCTGCTCTCAGAGGTCGAGCTTGATCTGGAGGCGCGTCTCGTAGGGTGGGCGGCGGCCCCGCGTGTGGCCGCTCGTGCGTCAACGGCCGCAGGCTTTCTCTTCGCGGCGCTCGCGTTTCGCACCATTCTCGACGTAGAGGGTCCCGCCGAGGGCGCGAGTGGCGCTGTCCTCGCGGGTGTCCTTCAGGCGCTCGCTCCGATGTTGTGGGGGATGCTGGGCCTCGCGACCGCTCTCGCAGCCGATCGCCTCGCTCGCGCTCGCGCGAAGGAGCTCCGGCGCGCCAGTGCCCGCCTCGCGGGTCTCATGTGTGTTGCGCGGCTACCTTTAGTGTCCCACGAGCTGGTCGAAAATTGCGACGATCGTGTAGCGTAAAAAAGCGCGGAACCTTTTCGGGCTTTCGGCCGTCTTAGCTCTCATCCGCCCCGTCTTCTTCGAACGAGGTCACTTCATGTCCAACACCGGCACACCAGGCACTCCAAACCAAGCGCCCGGCCCTCAGAATCGCCCCGGCCGCATGACCGCGGTCATGCGTGCAATGACGCAGGTTGCTGGACCTAAAGTGCTGCGTATCGGCCTGGTCAGTGGGGGCCGTATCATCGAAGAGCGTGTCATCAAGCAGCGCACGACAGTGACAGTCGGCACGAATGAGAAGTCCACGTTCGTCATCGCGGCGGCCAATCTTCCGCCTCAGTTCAAGGTGTTTGAGCTGATGGGCAATGAGTACGTACTCAACTTTCTTGACGGCATGACTGGCCGCGTCGCGCTGCCGACGGGCATCACCGACCTTGCTTCACTTAAGGGGCAAGCCCGCCGTTCAGGGCCTGCCTATCAAGTCAAGTTGACTGACGATGCGCGTGGCAAAATTGTCATCGGTGACACTACATTTCTCTTCCAGTTCGTTGCGCCCCCGCCGATCGCCCAGCGCCCGCAGTTGCCGCTGTCTGTCAAGGGTGGCCTCGCGAGCCAAATCGACTGGAATCTCACGGTCCTTGCGGCGTTCAGTTTTCTGCTTCACTTCGGCACGATCGGCGTGTCGGCGCGTTGGGATCCCGAGGTCTCCGACGAAGTCACCGTGGGCTTGCTCGAGATGGCGAAGGACTCCATTCCCCCACCCGCCGTCGAGGCAAAGCCTGACGAAGACAAGGGCGTGGAAGTCAAGGCCGACACCTCGAAGCCTCCGCCTGCGGTGAAGGCAGCTGCTGCCGAGGCGCCGGCGCCTAATCCAGGGGCTGCCGCCGCAGCCGCCGAAGCAAAGCAAGTGGCGGGGCTCATGGACGAAGCCGATAAAATGATGCTCGCCAAGCTCGGTGCGCTCGGCGGCGCGCCCACAACCGGGGACGTCCTCAAGGGCGACAACGCAGCCCCCGTCGATCTCAATGCCGTCGCGAGCAAGGGTACTGGCGTCGGCGCGAGCAACGGTACTGGCCTCAACATTGGGACGACCGGCACCGGCCCCATCAAGCCGGGCCAGGGAGAGGGCGACCTCCGAAACATCCAAGGCACCCCCACCGGACCGGTAGCCACCAGCGCCGGCCCTGAAAAGCGCGTCATTCCCGTCGGCGACGTTTCTGGCGGCGGCGCATCATCGTCGGTGCCCATCGCCAACGCCGAAGCCAAGATCCGCGGCCTCGCACCTCGTGCTCGTGCTTGTTACAATAAGGCGCTGGCGTCTGACCCAGCGACCGCCGGGCAGGGGCGCGTCGGCCTTACGATCAAGGTTGGACCCAGCGGCGAGGTTGAAGGCGTCGGCGTGAGCAACTCAGGCGTTTCATCCGCGGTCGCGAGCTGCATCGCGGGAGCGGCGCGCGGTCTCACCTTCGACGCACCCGGAGCAGCCGGAGGCACGATCAGCACCTCGTTCAACTTCGTTCAGCAAGCGCCGCGGTGACGGCAATTTTGGAGGCCCTTTGAACGTCGGCTCCAGGCCCGGCATCAAACTCCCACGAACGCATCGAGCGGCATTCTTTGGTGCGATAGCTGAACGCTGTTCAGTCTTGTCGTTGACATGCCGTAAGTAACGTTTGTACATTCCGCTTTTCGGGCTTGGAGGATGACGTGAGCGCAACTTACCGTACGCACCTACAGAGGCTTATTTCCCGCTTCAGTCAAACGGCCGGCCTCGCGATGCCTGTCCTGGTTGTTTTGGCAGCGGGTTCTGCCTTCGCTCAGCCGGCGGGGCCCGCGCGCGCCGGCGACAGCGACGTCGGCTTTCGGCGTGAGGTGAAGCTCACCCCCCGCGAGCAACTGGCCCAAGCGGACAAGTGGCTCGCGCACATGTCCGACAGCGCCGGGGGCGTGCGTCGCCAGCTCGAACGTGCTCGTGAAGGTCGCGATTTCCTAAAATCGCTGTGCTTGAACGATAAGCTCTCACAGGTTGACGTCGCGGTTCGCTCAAGCAAAGAGCGCCGCGGTTCTCTCGACAGTGCGGTTACCCGCGGCGATGAAGAACTGGCGCGCCACGAGTTTTCGGTGCTCGGTGTGCTCAAGCAGCGGGTAGAGCAGCTCTCCGCGCAGTCAAATCAGTGTGTTGGCAACGAGGTGATCGTCAGCCAGCAGACGAAAGTCGGCGTCCAAATCGACCCGACACTGCCTGACGATAGCCAAGTGAACGCCTATCTCCCCGAGACGAATAACTCGCTTCCGAGCGACCCCCCGCAGTATAGTTCGTCGAACTTCTGATGCCGGCGCGTCCCTTTGCATTCGTGACTCACGTTGCCGCGCTTGTGTGCGCGGCGCTTGTTTTCGTGACGTGGGCCAAGCCTGTCTCGGCACAAGAGTGGCTCAAGGACCGGCGCTACTCAGAGGGTGCAGGCGCCCGTGTGGGCAACTTCGAGCTCCATCCTGGTATAGCGACCGAAGGTGGTTACGATTCAAACTGGTTCTATCGAACCCACAAGACCGGTGCCAATGTTGCGAACGGCAACGTCCTTGGTGCGGGGATGCTTCGCGTCACGCCATCCTTGTCGCTGTCATCGCTCGGAGGCCAGCGGCGTGATCAGCGTGAAGGCGATGCGCTCGAGTTACCGCCCGCAGTTCAGTTTCGCGCAGGGTTGAACGCGACCTACCGAGAGTTCTTCGGCGCCCAAGAGGTTCGCGATCAACGCAACGTGAGTGGCGCCGCGAACATGCGGCTCGACTTTGGCATCGCGCGTCCTCTTGGCGGCGATCTCTTCGCTAGCTACAACCGCGTCATTCGCCCATCTTCTTCGGGCGATCCGAACTTTGGGTTCAACCGCAACGAGATCTCTGGTGGCGGTGATCTGATCATCAATCCAGGCGGCGGCACGCTCGATTGGCGCTTCGGATACCAGGCGCGCACCGAGCTCTTTGAGAACACGGGGCTCGGGCAGCTCGACAGCCTCACCCACGAGGCAAGCACCAAGGGCCGGTGGAAGTTCCGCCCACGAACCGCGTTCGTTTACGACGCAACGTGGCGATTCACAAACTACCTCAATCCCGTTCTGCTCAAGAACAACCAGCCGTTCCGTACACGTATCGGAATGAACGGCCTGGTGACTCCACGTTTCGGCGTCACGGGCATGGTCGGTTGGGGCGCTTCGTTCGTCGATACGACGGGCGACACCGCAGGCGTCACGCCCCAGTTCGACAGCGTCATCGCCGAGGCCGAGCTCCGCTGGTTCTTGACCGCTAACCCCGCTGCTGAACAGACCGGCGATGTGTCACTCGCGCTGTCCTATTTGTCGCTCGGCTACAACCGCGACTTTCAGCCGAGCCTGATCTCGACGTTCT